>NZ_QUAE01000009.1:0-161815 GCF_003386945.1 Halobacillus trueperi
ATCTTTAATAATGCTCTTAATTGTTCTCTTGACTTTATCATAAAACGAATTGTTTTTTTCCAAGTACATACCTTTCTTTAATTTATTATTAAAGTATTTATTTAAGATAAACAATTCATCTCGATATATTTTCACCTTATCAGAGACACTATCTTCCAAAAAGTCATCAATAACATTAATAGGCCAATTTAAAGTAAGAACATCTACCTCTACACCATTTTTAATTAAACCGTTTATTAACGATACGTTCCTAATAGACGCAGAATTAGCTTTTCTAGTTAATGTTGAGGTAATGTATAAAATTTTCATTATATCAACTTCCTTCTATCGCGAGAAACTGTTTTAAGCTATTCTCAAATTTCTCTTCCTCAATTTGCACTCTACTCAAAAACTTTTTACATCCTAGTTGATATGTTTGATAATCAAAAGATTCAATGAATCTATTTACTTTATCTTCCAGGTCATCTGCATCTACATCGATAACTAATCCCAGGTTATACTCTTCTACTAGACGAGACATATAACTATTATTAGATATAATTACCGGACGTTTTGAAATACAAGCATTATAAAATCTATTTGCCATCAATGTCTTTGGCCCCATATCATTCGTTGGCATTATTAAATTTATTAAATCACTACTATAATAAAAATTCATCTCTTCATTTCTATTATATCTACCATGAAAATACACGTTGTCTATTTTATTTTTTTGAGAGTACTTTTCTAAATCTTTCTCACATATTCCAGTTCCTATGTAACGCAAACAGATTCTTTCGGAATTTTTAAAATGATTCATCACTTTTATATTTTCATCATAATGCCTAATAGACCCAATATTACTTATAACAATGTCATCTTTATTTTTTAAGTCAAAGTTTAACTCTTCTTCTTCTTGAAGTCGCTTTAAAAAAACATTATGTGATATTACATATCGATCAAAAGTAGGTAGCCACTTTTTATAGCCTTCCGAAGAAATTACTGTAAAACTGGAGTTTTTTATTACTGAGTAATATTTTTTAGCTAATCTATTCATCTTACTATAATCCCTTATGTCTAATATATAATTATTTTTATAGTGTTTCTTCAAGAAATTTGCTAAAAAGATTGCGATTTGTGGAACAAGAACTATAAGTTTATCATATTTATGCTTCTTAATATTATTGATTACAAACTTTGAAAAAAGGTAATAACCTATTACTTTCTTTGCATTACTTGAATTGTATGAACAAAAATAGTCGAAACTTGTTGATTTTTCAACTTTTTCAGTTATATTCGCTTTGTTCCAGTATATGATATTATATTCTATATCGTTGTAATCTAATACTTCTGTATAGTATTCCAAATATGGTGCATGTAATATATTTGCTGGTAAAATTAAACCTACCTTCATTGCTCTCCCCCTAAAAACTTTTACACTTGTTAGTTCTTATAATTATTAGGTTTAATAATGGTTAAAGAGATTTTTATATATAATTCCAGGTCTATAATAATGGAGGGTCAGTAACATCTTATAGATTATTATGCTTCAATGTTTTTTCTAATATCTCCGCTATCCTGCTACTTGCTAAACCATCTCCACATGGAATACTTTCTCGACTCATTTTATTATATTCAGAAATATCTTCAACTAATAACTTAAAATATTTATAGATAGTTTGTTTTCTGTACCTACTAATTTAAGAGTTCCAGCAGCTATCCCTTCTGGCCGTTCAGTTGTGTCACGCATAACTAAAACTGGCTTTCCTAAACTCGGAGTCTCCTCTTGAATCCCACCACTATCAGTTAAAATAATATATGATCTCGAAAGAAAATTGTAAAATTCTAACACTTCCAAAGGCTCAATAATTCTAACCCTATCACTATTACCAAATACTTCATATACAGACTCCCTTACAACTGGGTTCATATGAATAGGATATATCACTTTAATATCAGGGTACTCATCAATAATTCTTTTGATAGCCTTGAACATATTTTTCATTGGTTTACCTAAATTTTCTCTTGATGTGCTGTTATCATAATAAGTTTGCTATCCGCTGCCCAATTTAAATGTTCGTGAAGATAATCAACTTTTACAGTTGTTTTAAGAGCATCAATGGCAGTGTTACCTGTAACATATACTGATGAGGGATTCTTTCCCTCATTATATTAAATTATTTTTAGACATTTCAGTTGGGGCAAAGTTATATTTAGCTATAATTCCCACTAACTGACGATTAAACTCTTCAGGAAATGGTGAGTAAATGTTGTAAGTTCTAAGCCCCGCTTCAACATGACCAATTGGAATTTGTAAGTAGTAACAAGCTAATGATGTTACGAAAGTAGTAGATGTATCGCCATGAACTAATACAACATCCGGCTTTTCTTGTTCTAAAACCTCTTTCATGTTCTCAAGAATATTACCAGTAACATCGAAGAGCGTTTGATTTGTTTTCATTACTGATAAATCAATATCCGGTTTGACATGAAAAGCACTTAATACCTGGTCTAACATTTCTCTATGTTGACCAGTAACACATACAATCGTATCTAAGCTATTTCTGGTTTCAGTTCTTTGACGAGAGGACACATCTTTATTGCTTCAGGTCTTGTCCCAAAAACTACCATTACTTTTTTCTTCAACTATAACTACCTGCCTTACTTTATAATTTATAAACACCTTCAAAAGTACAAATATTCTTAGTATCGAGTACATGCTTACTCTTAATTAAATTTAGATTTTCTTTTATATGATTATGACCCACCATTATCACAAGTATTTCTATTTCATTTAGAAATTCTTCAAAATTTGCTGATTGATAATCTACTACACTGTTTTTTACATGTGGATCGAAAACTTTCACACCAAATGCCAAATGTTCATCCATCCGCTCTAACAACTGTAGTGTAGGGCTTTCTCTAGTATCATCAACATCTTCTTTATACGCTAATCCATATAAACCTACTTTTGATATATCTTTAATATTATGTTCTCTCATAATATCTCTAATTCTGCCTAAAACATGTTTTGGCATAGAGTCGTTTATTTTGCGTGCCGTAAGGATGAGATTGGTTAAATCTGGATAATCACCAACCAAAAACCATGGATCCACAGATATACAATGTCCACCAACCCCAGGACCAGGTTGCATTATATTCACGCGTGGATGCATATTTGCAATTCTTATAATTTCATATACGTCCATATTATCCATTTGACATATTTTGGCTAATTCATTAGCAAATGCTATATTAATATCTCTAAAAGTATTCTCTACAACTTTTGACATCTCTGCTGATCTTATGTCTGTAACGACAATATCTGCCTTACAAAAATTTAAATATAATCCTTTAATTTTTTCACCAATTTCTATGTTATCCGCACCGATTGTTCTTGAATTATGTTCGAGTTCATAAATCATATTACCTGGAATAATTCTTTCCGGTGCATGTAACAAGTGTATATCTTCACCAATAACATATCCTCTTCTTTCTATCTCAGGCCTTACATACTTATCCACTGTGCCAGGAGATACTGTTGATTCAATAATTACTGACGCTCCCTTATCACATACGTCAAGGACGCTATTTAATGCAGAGATGACATACTTAGGGTCCAGTTTTTTACTCTCCTTTATGTAAGGGGTTGGGACCGCAAGAATATAAGTATGTGTTTTTTGATATTCAGTTGAAAAAGTAATCCCATTATTAAGTGCTTTTTGGTGTAATTCTTCCAGCCCTTCCTCTTCGAAAGGAAGTATTCCTTTTTCTAAAGAATTTACCAGATCTGTATTATAATCAGTCCCTACCACTACTTCACCGCTTTTAGCAAACATTAATGCTGTAGGTAAACCAATATATCCCAAACCAATTATATTAATCATTAAATCGCTACCCTTCTTTTAGTACTATTTCAAGTTTATTATTACATTTTTTTTCGTTCATACTAACCTTAATACAAACGACATTAATTTCCTCTTCCTTTAAGTAATACAAGCTTCTAATAGCTTTTTTCACTTCTATCTCCCCATCAGTTTTAACATTTCCAATGACTTGACCATCATTGAATAATACAAAGCCTCTCTCACCTTTTCTTACTTCACATGGTGTGTGTAAATAGAAAACACAGTATTCACCGTCTCCGGTAACTTCATCAGTTATTGAATATCCTGTCTCTGTTTTTTGTACATTTCTTGTATGTTCATAGTCATTTTGGGAAAGCATTGTTCCTGTAAATCCATCTTCCACTTGATTGAAACTTTTACGTTTAGTCCAATCATATACCAAAAATGGTTCTCTCTTTTTCATCTGCTCTTTTTTATCAATTTTTACAGTATTGTGGGCTGATGTTAATGCCAGCTTCTTACCGATATCAGTTGCATAGGAATAAGTTCCACTATCACAAAAAACATTTACACCTTTATGCCACAAATCAATATGATGCTGATCCATTTGTGCTGGGCGAGTTTCAAAATGTTGAAGAACCGTCATTAAGAAACCTTCAGAATGTCTCAAAGAATATAAGCCTGATGATTTAAACATCTCATTTCTTTTCTCTATTAATGACAAAGGATACTCTTTTGGTCCTTTTGTGCCGAACCAAATTAATTCTTCATCATATAGGCCTGAAGGGAAAACTCTTTGACCGTTAACAATAGCGAATATTGTATTAGTAATCGGCTGAAAATCTCTATACCCGCAGGAAGTGACCGGAAAAATTAATGCGCCATCATTAGATCCATAGTTAGGCACGTCTCCTGATTCATCTTGTACTTGATAAAGTAAATGTGCACTGTTTCTTATCAGCTTCTTACTATGATCAGAAATTTGATACCTTGTTTTCTCACTAATTTTCATGACAAACTCAGCTATTTGAAGTGCAAACCGTTGATAGTTAAAAGAATATTGTAAGTAACCACCATCTGGTAGAAACTGTTTATCGATTTCTTTATCGAACAATATATATGCACTTTTTAATCCTTTTTCATTTTTAGATGCCCAGGCACCTATAATAAGACCTGTAATCTCAGATAATGTATGGTTGTTTTTTATACACTTATGTGCATAAAAGAAGTTAGATAATACCTTTTTATAACTATCGCCTACAAGTTGAAATAGGTTATCCTCATCTTTCGAATCGGTCAACTCATATAAATTAAAAGCAGAATAAGCAATAATTGCATTAATCATTCTCAAAGTTGCTTCTTGACCACACTTATAATTAGGACCATAAGAATATTCGTTCTCATTTAACCAATTCTGTAGTTGATTGGAAAAAGCTTGATAATACTTATCATTCTTGGTTAACATATAAGCCCTAACAAAATAGAAGAAATGAGTAAACCTTGAAGCTTCCCAAATCGCTTTTATATCACCACGTTCTGGATCGAAATCAGAAATCTGATACCATTTAAGGCTTTTATTTACTTCTTTTTTTGTGATTGGATTATAATGCCAGCGGATTGGATTACCATAATCCAGTTGAACAGATGAAAAGCCCAATATCTTTCCTTTTATTGCATTGTCAGCAATAGATATTATCTTGTTTTTATTTTCATTAGATAAGTTGCTTAAGAACTCTTCTAACAAATCAACGTTTAGGTCAAATATATTTACTCTCTTTATATCTACTTTTTTCTCAAAAAACTTTTCAGTGGGCGGTATTGCTCTCATCATTTTTAGTTTTGCAGAATAAAGGGATCGATTAAAAACCCAAGACAGACCATATTCTTTTATTAGTGACTTGATCATAGCAATACCTCATTCTTTATATACTTACTGTACTTCTTTAATAACGTCTATTAATCTTTCAGTTAATCTTCCAAAGTCAAAATCTTCAGCAGCGCTTTTTGCATTTTGAGATTTAATACGATACTGCTTTTCTGACATATTTTTTATAGCTAATACGGAATCAGCTAAATTTTGTGGTGTACTTTCTTCTAGTTCTATTCCACATTGGTATTTCTCTAAGATTGAATACCCCATTTGAATTGTTGAAATTATAGGTTTTCCTGATGCCATGTATTCAAAGAGTTTATTAGAGCTATTACCTCTCGCCCAATTGTATTGAGTATTGGAATAATTAAGGATGTTCACTGAAGATTTACTTAAAATGTTGGGAATTAAGCTTTTATTTACGAACCCTTTTACTTTTACATTCGTTATATTTTCATTCCTAACTCTTTCCTCTAACATTCCTTTTTGGTTTCCATCGCCATATATTAAGAACTGAATATTTTCTTCATCTTTTAATAATAAAGCTGCATCAAGGATATTCCCTACATTATTAACAGGACGAATAGCGCCAACGTATACTACATTAAATTTTTCAGAATCTAAATCTTCATCATTTACCTCATTATTAAATGTGGATTCTTCAAAGGCTTTTAAATCTACCCCATTGTTAATGTAATAGCATTTTGAAAGGTCTATGCTTCCCCCTTGGGCAGTATCCCATTTTCTTTCTTTTATATAATCGGTGTCCCCTTCTTTGGTGAAAATTAGAGCATCAGCATTTTTATATATCCAATGTTCTCCTCTAATAAGAATTCTCCCTAATAGACTTCCTTCTTTTACTTTATTAAATGAAAAAATAGCTTCCGGCCACAGATCACGTATTTCACAAATACAAGGCACACCTAGTTTTTTAGCTATTTGTAGTCCGGCTACCATGGTTAGGGGGTGTACGCTGGACGCTATAATCACATCAGGTTTTCCATATATCTTGGCATATTCTTTTGCTACAGAAAATAAGTTCTTATAAAAAAGACCCATATTCTTCAATCTATCCAAACCGTTCTCTAACGCAGCTTTTGTGTTAACAAAGACAAATGGTATATTATCTAAGTTATCTGTAGTGTACTTTTTATTATTTGTATCAATAAAACCGACTTTATTATGAAAAGTGTTTGCACAAAAAACTGTAGGTTCATACCCTCGTTCAATAAGATTTTTTGCAAACCAGTAATGTCGTCCCCCACGATTTTTGTACATATCTGTTGCATAGTGATTCCACAACCAAACTTTTTTTCCCATATTTCACACCTCAAATACAACTATAAATAAAAACAACAGTCGCCCTTTTATATTTTTCTTGCTGGTACACCCACATAAGTACCAGGGGAATTAATCTCCTTAATTACTACAGCTCCTGCACCAATCTTACAATCACTGGTTATATTTACATTGTTACTTACTACACTGCCAATTCCCATCCATGTATTCTTCCCCACATTCACTGTTCCAGCTAAATGAGATCCTGGAGAAACATGAACGTAGTTGCCAATGGTATTATCATGGTCAATGCTGGATGAAGTATTGATAATACAACCTCTTCCAATACAAGTTCCACTATTAATGACTACACCGGCCATTACAACTGTGCCCATACCAATTGACACGTCGGTCCCTATAATTGCAGAAGGATGAACCAATGATGCTATAGTTGCTCCCTTTGATTCTAAGTCTTCTTGTAATGACTGTCTTATGAAATTATCTCCAATACCTACAACAAAAGCACATTCATTTATGTACTCCCATGCATCTTTAACTTTACCTACGACTTGATATCCTAACATTTCTGCTTGTTCACTTTTATCATCTATAAATAGGATCTGTTCCCACTCATCCGACTTCTTAGCTATATCAGCAATAACCTTGCCGTGCCCGCTGGCTCCAATGATTAGCAGTTTATTCATTATCTTCATCCTTTTTGTTTCCCATGAAGGGTTCTACAGTGGCTGCTTCTTCGGAATTAATCCCTTCTCGAATAAATACCTTTTTTATCGTAGCTAAGATGACTTTTATGTCTTTAACGAAAGAAATATTATCTACATAATGAACATCTAAATCAAATTTTTCTTGCCAACCAATCGCATTCCTACCATTTACTTGAGCTAAACCAGTAAGCCCTGGTTTCACCTCATGCCTTCGTTTTTGATGAGAGTTATAAAGAGGGAGATATTTCATAAGTAATGGCCTTGGTCCAACAATGGACATTTCACCCTTTAGTATATTGAATAATTCAGGCAACTCATCTAGAGAGGTTGAACGCAAGAACGTCCCAAATTTAGTTAACCGTGTATGATCTGGTAGTAATTCACCTTTTTGATTTTTTTCATCTGTCATCGTTCTAAACTTATACATAAAAAAAGGCTTACCATTAAGTCCTGGGCGTTCTTGCTTAAACAAGATAGGAGATCCTAGCTTCTTTCTCACCATAATAGACACTAATATCATAGGAACACTTAATACTGTAATGGCAAGAGCAGAGAGTGTAATATCAGCTAACCTCTTTAGGTAACGTTCATAAATCCCCTTCTTTGTATGTGTCATTATTTCATCCACAAACCTTTCATTATTCGTACAACTCTTTTCAGGTCTTCGTCTGACATTTTTGTGTCAGAAGGTAAACAAATACCATTCTGAAACAACTCTTCAGAAACTCTACTACCAACGAAATCATATTTCTCAAAATAAGGCTGCATATGCATCGGCTTCCAGATCGGTCTAGATTCAATATTTCCTTTCTCCAACGCTTCCATCACATCAATTGGTCGAATGTCATCATTCAATTTCATTCCACTTAACCAATAGTTCGGTTGATCCCAATCATTAATTGGCATAAACTCAACTCCATCAAGGTGACTGAGTTCACTTTTATAATAATCAAAGATATATTTTTTCTTTTCTACTCTTTGTTCCAGCACCTTCAATTGCCCACGCCCAATACCAGCAACCACATTACTCATACGATAATTAAACCCTAATTCACTGTGTTGGTAATGTCTTGCTTGGTCACGTGATTGAGTAGCCCAAAATCGTGCTTTTTGAACCATTTCTTCATTATTTGATACAAGCATCCCACCACCGGATGTTGTAATGATTTTGTTCCCATTAAAAGAAAAGATTCCATAGTCTCCAAACGTTCCAGTATGTTGCCCTTTATAGTAGCTACCCAACGACTCTGCTGCATCTTCAATAACAGCGACATTATGTTTATTACAAACCTCCATGATCTGATCCATATCTGCTGAAAGTCCGTATAAGTGAACAACAATAACAGCTTTCACTTCCGGATATTTCTGAAAAGCTTTCTCGAGAGCATATGGGCACACATTCCAAGTTTCATAGTTACTATCTATAAATACGGGTGTGGCATTTTGATAAATAATAGGATTCGCTGTTGCCGAGAAAGTTAATGTTGGACAAAACACAATATCTCCCTCACCTACACCAGCTGCCTTTAATGCCAAGTGAATAGCGGCCGTTCCTGAAGATAGGGCTGCGGCTGATTTTGACCCAACTTTAGTTGCCACTTCATTTTCAAATTCATTAACATTTGTACCTAATGGGGCAATCCAGTTGGTATCAAAAGCTTCTTGTACGTATTGTTGTTCATACCCTTCATCACTCATATGAGGGGATGAAAGAAATATCCGTTCTCCCATTGTCTCCAACTTCCTTCCATTCGTTTCTTCTATATTTGGTTTGCTTGGACTTACCTGTATATTTCTTACAAACAACTCCAAACAAACCAACTTATGCTTCTTCATTATTAGAAGGTTGCCGTTTGGCAACCTTCTATATATTCTATTGATTCATAGGTACTTTGTTTTTTTGGAGAACTTCTTCCATATAGCTTATCACGTCATCTTTCAGTTCTGTGCGCTCAAGCGCAAGGTCCAACGTCGTCTTCACAAAACCAAGCTTCTCCCCAACATCATACCTCTTACCCTCAAAATCATAAGCAAACACACGCTGAATCTCATTCAACTTCTGAATAGCATCCGTCAGCTGAACCTCACCACCTGCACCTTTTTCCTGCTTATCAAGGAACATGAAGATCTCTGGGTTCAAAATATAACGTCCCATAATCGCAAGGTTTGAAGGAGCAGTGCCTTGCTCAGGTTTCTCAACAAATGTTTTCACCTGGTAACGGCGTTCGTCTTGATCGAGCGGATCGATGATGCCATAACGATGGGTTTCCTCTTCCGCAACCGTTTGGACACCAATGACTGAGGATAATGTCTCTTCTTGTTGATCCATCAACTGTCGAAGGCAAGGCTTATCTGCACGTACAATATCATCACCAAGAAGAACAGCGAATGGCTCATCCCCGATAAATTTACGCGCACACCATACAGCATGTCCGAGCCCTTTTGGCTCTTTCTGACGAATGAAGTGAATCTCAACATTCGAAGTCGCATTCACTTTCTCAAGAAGATCGTACTTCTCTTTTTGCATCAAGTTATCTTCAAGCTCAAAGTTTTTATCAAAATGATCTTCAATTGCACGCTTCCCTTTACCCGTCACGATTATAATATCCTCAATCCCAGACTCAATTGCCTCTTCAACGATATACTGAATTGTCGGCTTATCGACAATCGGCAGCATTTCTTTCGGCATCGCCTTTGTAGCTGGAAGGAAACGTGTTCCTAATCCGGCAGCTGGGATAATTGCTTTCTTTACCTTTTTCATAACGAGCTCCCCCTTACAATCCTATAACACTTGCTCCAAAACTTTTTTGCTAGCTGGAAGTCTATTGTTGGCCAAGTCAATTGCATACTTTCTCAAGTCTTCCACACTGCTCTCCGCATGATTCTCAACCAAATACTCCACAAGCTGATAATCAAACTCCACCGTTTTCCCAATAAAAATTTTCGGAAATACCGGCTTCTTATTCACTTCCTTATCACTCAGAAGCTCCTCATACATCTTCTCCCCAGGTCGAATACCATTAAACTGAATGGGAATCTGCTCTTCCGTAAATCCTGAAAGATGAATCAAGTTCTTCGCAAGATCAACAATCTTCACCGATTCGCCCATATCAAGCACAAACACCTCTCCACCCCGTGCAAGTGCCCCAGCTTGAAGGACCAACCTCGACGCTTCTGGAATCGTCATAAAGTAACGTGTCATATCAGGGTGAGTAACCGTAACTGGACCACCTGCAGCAATCTGCTTCTTAAATAACGGAATCACACTACCACGGCTTCCAAGTACATTACCGAAACGGACAGCAACGAACTTCGTCTGGCTTTGTCGGCCAAGGTTCTGCACGACCATTTCCGCAATCCGTTTCGTAGAGCCCATTACGTTAGGCGGGTTGACAGCTTTGTCTGTGGAAACAAGTACGAAGGCTTTCACCCCTGCATGGTGTGCAGCTTCAGCAACGTTTTTCGTGCCGATAACGTTGTTCTTCACCGCTTCTTTCGGATTTGCTTCCATTAGTGGCACGTGCTTGTGAGCGGCTGCGTGGTAAATGTAGGATGGTGAGTAGTCTTGTACCACTTGAAAAATGCGCTCTCTGTCCTGAACATCCGCAATGACAGTCACAAGGTCTGTATCGATATCGTATTGTTTTAATTCCATATGGATCGTATAAATGCTGTTTTCTCCATGTCCAAGTAAAATGAGTCGTTCCGGCCCGAACTTGACGAGCTGCCTGCAAATTTCTGAACCGATACTTCCACCAGCACCTGTAACCATGACCGTGCGGCCTTTGACTTCAGACTCGATGGAATCAATATCGAGTTCGACCGGCTCACGGCCTAGAAGATCTTCAATCTGCACGTCTCGAATTTGATTGACAGACACATTACCTAGGGCAATATCCTCAATCATCGGCAAAGTTTGGACATTTTTGACAGCTTTTTTTGACATTTGAATTAAATTTTTTACAGTTTCCTGCTTAACAGATGGCATGGCCATGACGATATGATTAATATGGTGCTTTTCAGCTAGACGTTCTATTTCTTTCGTACTACCCAGCACAGGTAGACCAGAGATCGTCAAATGGTGCATTGTGGGATCGTCGTCGACAAAGCCGATGACATCTCCGTTGAATTCTTTTGAATTATTCATTTGCCTTGCAAGCATCCGACCGGCAGCGCCTGCACCTACAATCAATGTGCGTTGACGGTTGGGATCATTGATGACTTTCGCTCTTTTCAGCTTCGGTTTAAGTGTAATTCCGTAGTTTTTATAATACTGCCAGGCGAATCGTACACCGCCTATCAGTAAGATATGTAACATCCAAGTGATGCTTAAGGCGCGTTCATACACATTTCCGAACGTAACCCATTGAACCAGAACGGCCGTCAATATGGAGAACGTTACCACGCCTATAATTCCAATTAATTCTTCTGTACTGGCATAACGCCATTTCTTCTTGTACATGCCGGTAATGCTGGAAAATAGATGATGGCTGATAAGTAAAGTAGCTGAAAGGACAATCATGACATTGTCAAAGACAGCGACGTAAGGATTTAAAAAGAAGTGGGACATGTAAACTGAGAAGAATACGATAAAGGAATCGATCAAAATAAGTAATAGGAGTCTTTTTTTATAAGCCGTTGTCAACACATTCCCTCCTTGTCTAAGCGAGATGCTTTTCGTTGTTTCATAGCTTTAGCCAGTTCCTTTTCTAAGAGTGGCAGTTTTTCATCTGACGCTTCGTATTTAATATAACGAATTGTTTTAATTGCAGACTTAGGTAATTTTCAGTTTTTCACGTTTCTTCACGACCTTTTTCTACATCTGTTGGATATGATTAACAATTCATTGTAACTATTTTGTAACACAAGTTATTGTATCAATATCCTTGTATCCTTTAAAGGGGATTCTTGTGGATATTTACATAATTTTTATATATTTTGTAAAAAAACGCTTTCATTTAATATTTTTTGATATAAGAAAAGTGATTCCAGCATGTAAAGCCAAAATCACTT
This sequence comes from Halobacillus trueperi, assembly GCF_003386945.1. Taxonomy (NCBI): domain Bacteria; kingdom Bacillati; phylum Bacillota; class Bacilli; order Caryophanales; family Bacillaceae; genus Halobacillus; species Halobacillus trueperi. The sequence goes on from NZ_QUAE01000009.1 coordinate 12,714, forward strand.
CTTCACTCATCTACTAAAACAAACCAAGAACTTTTTTCTTTTTCTTCACGTGCTGGGGCGGCTCTGCCTGCAGGACTTGTCCTGCTATGACATCTTCTGCATTCTCAGAAAGCATGTACACCATATCAAGGCCATAGTTCTTTCTGACTTCACTGTAAGCTTCTGACATGCAGAAACCACGGGATGTCGTATTGTGAGCATCGCTTGCGATCAAGTGGGCGAGGTTCGCTTCGATCAATTGTTCAGAGAACTTCTTGACCTTTTTGCCGAACTTACCGCAGACACTTGCCGCTGTCAATTGGGCAAATGCTCCTCTTTTCACGAACGAATAAAGAAGATCAGGGTTTTCGATGATCGCTTTATTTCTCTCAGGATGCACAATAACCGGCTGATATCCGGCTACTTGCATATCAAAAAACAGCTGGGAGGCATAGCGCGGAACGGAACCGGAGGGGAATTCGACGAACACATAGTTCGTGTCATCATTGATTGGAAGAATTTCATTAGCTGACAATCCTTCAATCATCTCTCCATATACTCTTGTTTCCTGCCCGGGCAGGACTTGCAGATCAATCCCTTTTTCCTTGAATGTCCGGTTCAACTCTGCGACTTGGATCTTGATGTTGTTTTTATAATTGTTGTATGCTCCGTTGTTATGATGGGGGGTGGCAACAATATGCGTGATGCCATCGTTCACTGCTGCTTCCGCCATCTGGATGCTTTCTTCGATTGTCTGTGCCCCATCATCAACGCCTGGTAGGATGTGACTGTGAATATCAATCAAAAGACCTACTCCCCTCTAAATTTTCTACACCTATTGTTATAATTCTATCTTTGTTTTTATAATCTGATAACGATTATACCAATTATATACAGCTTTTTGAAGGGGATTCTCACGCTTTTTTAAAATAAATAGCTTCTTTTTAAAAAATATCACTCTATTTGTGAGATTCATATATTATTTTTTGAAAAAAACACAAAAAAGAAGAGCTGGGGCAGCTCTTCTTGCAAACTATTGTCCGTAATAGTAATAATAATTGCTGGATTTCAAATCTTGATCGTTTAAAACGACGCCTAAAATATTCGCTTTGGCTTGTTCCAGTGTTTCTTTTGCTTTAACAGCCGCTTCTTTCTCCGTCTGCTTGCTGCGCACAACAAGCAAGACACCGTCTACGAAGTTTGATAGAACTTGTGAGTCAGTCACTGCAAGTACCGGTGGCGTATCAAAAACGATCATATCGTACGTTTTCTTCGCTTCTTCGATAAACTGCTTCATTTTATTAGAACCGAGCAATTCAGATGGGTTTGGTGGAATGGGACCACAAGTAATAACATCAAGGTTGTCTACATCGGTTTCACGGACGAGTTCAGTCACTCGCTGCTTCCCTACAAGATAATTGCTCAACCCACTCGTATTAGAGACACGAAATGTGTAATGCACCGTCGGCTTTCTTAAGTCCGCATCAATCAGCAATGTCTTCTTCCCTTGCTGGGCAAAGACGGTTGCTGTATTTGCTGTTGTAATGGACTTTCCTTCCGATGGGCTTGCAGAGGTAACGAGCATCGTTTCCAACTCGCTGTCTACGGTTGTAAACTGCAAGTTTGTACGGATCGTACGAAACTGTTCTGCAATTGGTGATTTCGGATTTTCATTGGCTATAATATTTCGGGCTCTCGTATTTACCATCGGTTTCTTTTTACGTGCCAACAGACTCACCTCTCATTTCTGTCACGTTCGACTTTTTTCTGGAACGCCCCGGAGCTGGGAGTTCATCAGCGGTTATCGTAGAGACTACCCCAAGGACGGGCAAACCAAGGCTTTCTTCGATATCTTGTTCACTCTTAATTGAGTTATCTAAGTATTCCAGTAAGAATGCAATTCCTACACCAGCCATGAGACCAACGACTAGAGCAATGGCAATGTTCAACGCCGGGTTCGGGCTTACAGGGGAAGGATCGGGTCCAACTTCTGCACTTGATAACACATTGACGTTATCGACATTCATCAGCTGTGGTACTTCTTCTTTAAATACGCGAACCGTCGTATTCGTTAGGTCAGCAGCAAGCATCGCATTACTGTCCGTGGCTGTTACGCTCACGACCTGAGATTGTTCAGAACTTGAAACCTGCAGTTTTTCTGCCAATGTAGCAGAGGAGTAATCCACTCCAAGCTCTTCAACAACGATATCTAAAACTCTTGGACTTTTGATGATATCGTTATATGTATTAATTAGCTCCACATTCGTACGGATGTCATTAATATCATAAGGGGTATTTTCCTGTTGACCTTGAGACTGGCTGACAATAAACTGCGAAGATGCTTCATACGTGGGAGTTGCAAGGAAATAGGTGTACGCCGCACTTAGTCCTGCAGCTAAAATGGCTAAGCTGATGATCAGCCCTATACGTTTCTTCAGTACCTCGAAAATCTCTTTCAAGGAAATTGTTTCCTCCATGAATAAACCTCCTGTTGTTTGTCGAATAAACAGATATCAGCATTATAGCATAAGATATCTTTCTATTGACCTTGGAATCTTGAATCTTTAACTATTTTTTTACAAAGAAATGACGGCTTTCTAAAATTAATTATCGGTTATCTCTTCGACAAATTGTAGGATAAACCGATATATATAGTGAAAACACGACAATTATCCTAGTATTCCGATTTTTCTCTATCCGATGTACAATAAGAGGAATTGGTACTAGTTTCTAAGAAAGGAATGTGATGTGATGAACGTCAAAAGATTGCTGGTTTTTATCGCTCTGCTCGGGATAGCGGTAGCTACAACTATTTTTACCGTCAACGCTGTTCAGGCCAATACACTTGAAGAGCAGTATGAGCGTGCAAATGAAGCTTTCCAAGCAGAAGAATTCGAAAAGAGTGTGGAGCTGTATTTAGAAGTACTGGAGATGGACGCTTCCCATCAGGAAGCAAGACGGAAACTTGCACAATCCTACATACATTTAGATCGAATGGAAGAAGCTGTGCAAACCTTGAATGAAGGAATCTATGCTGCACCTGAAGCGGGGGCTTTATACACCCTTCTATCCGACGTGTACAGTAAGGAAGGAGATATCGAAAAAGCGTACCGGACGCTGAAAAAAGGCCTCCGCTATAGTAAAGACCCATCTATTCAAGAAACTTACGATCACTTTCTTTCCAAAATGTCCATCGACAAAGAAAGAAGTTATGTCCAAGAAGGTTACGAACGGGAATACCGTCTTGTCTGGTCGGATGGCGATGGAAATCTTTATCCCCTTGAAGCAAAATGGACGGTCGAGGATGCTTCGATTGGAGAAGTCACTCCTGTGGAAGAAGAGCCTGCGGTTACGTTCAAGGGGATAGAAACGGGACAGACGGAAGTTGTAGTTACTTGGGAGGATTTTACCCAAACGATGAATGTCAATGTCGAAGAACAGGTATTGGAAGAGGTCACCTTCTCTCCTGAAGAATGGGACGCTTTCTCGATCGGGGAAAGTCTAACAATAGAAGCAACAGGAGAAGACGCGGCCGGTGAAGAGATGACCTTTGAACCGGATTGGGCAGTAACGGAAGGAAAGGTTCAACTCATGTCCGACGGTCCATCAGCGACATTGACGGCTAAAGAGTCCGGGTTAGATGTGTTGACCGTCTCCTATCAAGACTTTACGAAAGAATTTCCAGTGATGGTTGAAGGGGAAAGCGAATCCGAATCCTTTGTCCAAACAAATGTCGAAGGGCGAGGCCGTATCGCTGTTACACCAGATCAAGAGAGTTATGAAACGGGAGATGCCGTCCAGCTTCAAGCTATAGCTGAACCAGGTTGGACGTTCGTACGGTGGGCAGGCGATATCGAAGGAACTCAGAGCGCCATTGAACATACGATCGATGAACACCTGAAGGTCACCGCCATTTTTGAATCCAACAGTCATGAGTTAAACCTTACGATTGAAGGAGAAGGCGAAGTGTTCCGTGACTCGCTCCCCAACACCTACTCGCACGGTGAAACGATTTCGTTGAGGGTACGTCCGGCACCTGGATGGACTTTCGCCGGCTGGGAAGGCGATCTGACGTCATCAACACCGAAGGCTCGCTTGACTTTTGATGAGGATAAGCAGGTGCGAGCCGTTTTCGTTGAAGAAGAACAGGATGAGGACGAGGACGAGGAAGTGCAAGAAGAAGAGGAACAAGAGGAAGTAAAAGAAACAACGAAATACCGACTGAACGTAGGGAAGAGCGGAAAAGGTACAATTAAGCAAAGCCGCTCCGGCTCAAGTTTTGAAGATGGAACACTTGTGACATTGACCGCAACCCCATCTAACGGCTATGTGTTTGCGGGATGGCACGGAGATGTTACTCATTCATCGAGAACGGTTACGGTTAAAATGAACAGTCATTATTCTGTAAATGCCGTATTCGAAGAGGCCGCCCAGGAACCAGAACCTGAGCCCGAGCCTCAACCTGAACCCGAACCGGAAATGTACACCTTATCGACATCCACGAATGGACAAGGCTACGTTAAAGTTTCCAAACAGACGGTGCAGGCAGGAGAAAGTATCTCAATCCAGGCGGTTCCTGCCGAGGGATGGACATTTGTCCGCTGGGAAGGCGATGGATCAGGAAGTTCTGCAAGTACATCGATGACGATGAATCGAAACAAACAGGTAACGGCCGTATTTGAACAAGAGAAAGAGTCTTCTTCAGAAGAGGAATAAAGAAAAGCCATGGGATCCCTGTGATCTCATGGCTTTTCTACTTTCATTTCTTATAAATATTGATGATCCGCTCCAGCATGACTTCTTCATCGTTCTCCTGAGCAAGCTGTTCTCCTCTTTGAACTCTAGCCTCTCTCAAGTAAGTATCATTCAACACTTTGGCCATCCCTTCTTCAAGAGCTTGTGCATCCTTTGGCTGAACAAGTTCGCCCGCTTCGTCTTTCAGGAGATAAGACAATCCTCCAACATCAGAAGCGACGACAGGTGTATGGGCGGACATCGCTTCAAGCGCGACAAGTCCGAAACCTTCAATATGTGATGGTAAGACGAATAGGTCAGCCGCTGCCATCCACTTCCCGACGGTCGCCTGATCTTTCGTGCCGTGGAAATGGATGCGGTCTTTTTGATTAGAATGAATCGAAGACTTTAGTTCCTGTAAGAAACTCTCACTCTTCTTGCTGCCAACGATATGGAGCTCGAGATCCCCCTCTTCTCCATTCAAGAACTGAAATGCTTTCAACAATTCACGCAAACCTTTTGCTTCTATCAAGTTTCCAACAAAAAGAATGTGACGGTCTTCTGTTGAGAGGCCGAGTTCCTGCTTCGTCGCTTCTTTAGGTCTTGGGGCAAAGACGTTTCGGTTCACTCCCATGTTGATGACTGAAACATTGGATTCCTCAATGCCAAACCCTTGGAGGACTTCTTCTTTCAGCGCTTCTCCAACGACAATGACATGATCCGCTTCTTTCAAAATATATTCTGTCATCTTCCGAATCCACTTGTTCTTTTTCGCCATCTGATCGAGGTCCCCACCGTGGGAAGTGACGACAAGCTTCGTCCCGAAGAGCTTCTTAAATAGGAGTGCAGGCAGTCCACTTGGAAAGATGTAGTGGGCGTGGACGACATCGTAGTTACGGCCGGACGGCAATTTACTGATCGTTTTCAGGAACCAAAGGCCGTACTTTTTCAATAGGTTGACTTTCCCGCCACGGTTATCGCGGTTGACGGCGATGTCGATCTTCAGCCCCTTTTTCTTCAAAGCTTCGACCTGATTCTTCACGAAGATGCCGTAGGTCGGGTTCTTCCGACTGGGATACATATTACTGATGACTAGTACACGTTTACTCATAGATGAATCCTCCCCGGCCACTACTTGATCGAGTGACGATAGAAATCTTTTTTCTGGTCATAGTTTTTGAAGATCGCCCACAGCAGCGTATCCGTGCGGTTGACTTGTTTGAACGTTTTCGGGAAGTTGATTTCCTTTTCCTTCAGCGTGTCACAATGCTTAATGAACGCATCCTTGTCCAGTTGGATGAACCCTTCGGCCGATTGCACGGAGGGTTTGGCGAGATTTCCTTTCAGCTGGTTCAACTCAAGGAAGCCGTCGAAAGCAATCGCCTGAGAAGCGAAAACTTCGGTCGCCTGCACCTTCTTGCCGAACTGATCAGATGTGTCGACAAGACAGTTGATGAAGTCCGGTGGAAACGCACAGTTGATTTCGTACATGCGGACTTTCCCTTGGTAACCCATCTGTTTTAACGTGTCCGCGAGAAGCTGGGCCGTGGCTGTGTGATCGGTGTGGGCATCGACATAAGGTGTCGTATAAATGACATCAGGTGAAACTTCTTCGATCTTTTGTTTAAGAAATTGGATATTCTCTTCACTGCTGGATACTCCGCCATCAGGAAGGTCCATATAAGAAACGTCGGATAGTTTCAGAATGTCCATCACTTGATGGATTTCATCTTTCCGGCTTTGTTTCAGTTCTTCTTCACTCAAATCACTGACACTTCCGCCCCCATCGGTCATGAAAAGGCAGTGGATTTCCGCCCCATGATCCGCATGTTTCCGGAGAGTGGCACCAGGACCGATGGTTTCATCATCCATATGAGGCGCGAGGACAAGCACTTTTTTCTCCCCTTCAACAGAGGTTACCTCTAAGTCGGCACTGTAATGTCTTTTCAATATTCTGCGCGTGACAGGCCGGTTGACCGGCCTCGCGATATTCATTAAGGTTTCTTTTTTATTCATGATCCCTACCCCTTACGTTTCGTGACATTTCTTAGCAAAAACAAGAAGGCATGTGTTTTTAATACAAAAGCTACAGCGGCAAACACGAGGCCACCAACAATGGCGACTGTGATGATCTGGACGATATTCGGCCAACCCGTAATGAGCTGCTGAATACCAATGACCACTCCGCTCATTGCAGCAACAGCCAGGGTGATTTTCAAATAGTCGATCGTTAAATACTTGAAGTCGAGTCCGCCGACGAGTTTTACGAAGACAATCAAACATGCGCCCGTATAGAACAAAGCCATGACGGATGCGGCGAGTGGGATTCCCAAGTAGCCGAGCCACTCAGCGAACAGGAAGTTGAACAACACATTAAGAGAAATCGACCCGATACTGATCATCAAAATCAGGTGGCCCTTCTTCATCGTGTAGAACCCTTTGTTGATAACGTTATTCAAACTGAAGAACACGACGGAACCGAAATAAAAGTATGCCACCTGGGTGGTAGCGGCTGTCGCTTGATCAGAAAACTGTCCTCGTTCATAGAAAAGCTCGATCAAGTTCGGCATTAACAACATCATTCCGATAACCGAAGGGAGAAGGACGAGGTACATCGTCGTCAGTCCCTTTTCGATGCCTTTCTTGAACTGATCGTTGTCGTTGGCAGTGACCGCTTTCGATAACAACGGAAAGATAATCGTTGCGATCGTTACACCGAAGATGGCCTGTGGCATATGGACAAGGTTTTTCGCGTAGTTGATGTACGTCACAGCCCCTTCGCCCTGGTAGCCAGCGAAGATCGTACCGACCATCAAGTTCACTTGTCCGACAGCAACCGTCAGCCCGACGGGTAAAAAGATCCAGTAGAATTGTTTCACTTCCGGCCAATCGATTTTCTGCTTCACATCCATCACTTTTCTCGGGACAACAAGGAACAACTTGAAAATCAATGATAAGATCGTCCCCGCCAAGTACCCGAGCGCCAGCGAGTAGGCACCAATTTGATTGGCGAACAAAAAGGCAGCCCCAATTGAGCTTAAGATGACGATGATTTGGGAAACGATCGACAATGAGAACTTGCTCTCTGCATCAAAAAACGCTTCCAGCACACTGTTCATCCCGACAAAGGAGATGCAGGCAAAGAAGATGATCATCACCCATGTCGCGATCTGTGTCGCTTCTTCACTGAAGTTCGGGTAAAGCAGCGGCATGAGCACAGGAGCGATCAGCATACCGATGACAGATAAAATGAAGGCAAGAACGAGCGTCCCTTTGAACACCTGACCTAAGTATCTCTTCCCCTTATTTTGTTCCACCGATTCGATATAGCTCGGTACCAGCGCATTTTTCATCCCGTTTGTCATGAACAGAATGAGCATATTTGGAATGATGAATGCAGCCAAATACGCATCTGCGACATAACTATCTCCGAAATAATAGGCAATGACCATATCCCGGATCAAACCAGAGACTTTCAGGAGCAGTGTCGCTCCGATAAATAATAGACTTGCAATCCCTAACTTCGATTTCAATTTCTATACCTCTTTCATATCTCTTCATAAATTGACAATAAAAATCCATTAGCATGATTTTACCACAGCTGTGGGGATGGGTGAACGGAATACATAGAAGCACGACGAAAGATGGGTGAAATTTCTCCTTTTCTTTTCCATCTATACCCTATAAACTATAGGAGTTATGAGAAAGGAGCATCCTATGAAACGTACGATGATCAACGAGATTTTCTTCATCCGGGCGATTGCTTGCTTATGTGTCGTGCTCATCCATTCCATGACGATGACCCAGCATAATTATGAGCTGTTCCGATTAACGGATGAACTGTTGTATATGTTCAAACTGACCATTATGTTTGCGACACCCGTTTTTGTTATGATTTCTGAATTCTTATTATCCTACTCTTATCCAGACAAACTTCCAAAAGCTTTTTGGAAGAAGCGAATTATATATATTTTAGTGCCTTATATCGTCATGGCTGTTATCTATTCCGCCTATCCTCTATTATCAGGGACAGGCTTTACATGGGGACGTTTTATGGAATTGTTCTTTGAGAAAGGGTTCCTGGGACTGTGGCATGGTTACTTCGTCTTAATCATCTTCCAGTTCTATGCCCTTCATTTCTTATTGAAGAAGTATTTCGACCGGTTTCCGGCACTGTTGATGATTGGAATCTCTCTTATCGTCAATATGTTCTACCTGGCGATCTATAACTTTAGTTGGTTCCATGACTTTTCATTCGTCGCTGCTCTAAGACCTTATTATAAACTGCCATTCCTTGGCTGGATCTTCTACTTTACGGTTGCCTACTACGCAGGGAAAAACATTGATGTATTCTTGACCTTCATTCAGAAGTATAAATACTATCTACTTGCAGGCGCAGCACTGACTGGAATGGTGCCGTTATTAATGAGATACAACCACATTTATTCGGTCGTCTCATCGAAACGGTTTGACGTCGTGCTTTATACTTTCTTCATCTTCTGTCTGCTCTATCTCATTGCCAGACAGCTGAAGAAAACACCAACGATCGTCATGTGGATCAGCAGCAGTTCCTATGGAATTTATCTGCTTCACCCGTTATTCCAGTTCAACACGATCGACTTTTTGCAAAGCATGCCCTTTTACACAAACTTCGGTGTGCATATCTTACTCTTATTCATCATTGGCGTCGGCGGACCGATATTGGTCACCTATCTATTGAACAAGGTACCATACGGGGCTTTGATTGTCGGCAAGTTCAATGCACCTAAGTCATCAGCACCATTGAAAGAAAAGATGAAAGCAAGTTAATCAAAAACAAGGAAAAACGACCAGCATCTGCTGGTCGTTTTTGTTATGTATGTAGAGACTATTCCCCACTAGTAAAATCTATGAAACTTAATTGTTACACAACTGTAAAACTATGACGAATCTTGTTATGTTACGCTTGTAAAGGATTACAAGGACAGACAAAAAAAACACAAGGGGAGTCTTACTAGAATGAGAAAATTCTTAACGTCGATTGTCGCTTTTGCCACGGTTTTTCTACTATTTACACCTAATGCTTTCGCAGGACAAAGTGTTCGGGACCAAGTAGTAGATATTGCATATGATTACTCAGGTTCACCGTATGTTTATGGAGGCACATCGCCACACGGTTTTGACTGCTCAGGATATACGCAGTATGTTTTCGCAAAAGCGGGCATTGACCTTAATCGAACTTCTCGTCAACAGTATCAGCAAGGCGAATATGTGAGCCGCTCCAATTTGCAGAAAGGTGACTTAGTCTTCTTCGGCAGCCCGATCTGGCACGTAGGTATATACATAGGAAATAACAAAATGATTTCTGCGGAAAACCCGACAGATGATATCGAAGTCGCTTCTCTTACAGGTTACTGGGATCGCAACTATGCTGGTGCGAAACGCATCATCAAAGAAAGAGAAACTGTCACAGAGTCTGCTGTTAAAGAACTTCCAGCAGGTGAATATCACGACGTCAACAAGTACCACTGGGCTTTTGATCACATCAGCCACCTTGGAGAAACAGGCATCATCAACGGATATGAAGGAAGCCTCTTCAAGCCTGACAACAAAGTTACACGTGCGGAAGCCGCTACAATGTTAAGCATCGCGCTGGACCTTCCGACTTCTTCTCATAGCGAATATTCTGATGTATCCAGTTCCCACTGGGCTTCGGATTACATCAACGGTGTTACAGCGAAAGGTTATTTCTCCGGATATGAAGACGGTACTTTCAAACCGGACGAGCCGATTGAACGTGCAGAAATCGCCGCTCTATTCACTCGTGCATTCAACCTTGATGCAAGCGGATCCGGCAGCTTCGGTGACCTAAGTTCTGATCACTGGGCTTATGAAGATATCCAGACATTGTCTGCAAGCTCCATCGCAACAGGTTATTCTGATAACACATTCAAGCCTGGTAAAGAAACAATCCGTAGTGAGTTCGCTGTATTCTTGTACAGAGCTCTCTATCAATAAGAGATTCCTATAAAAGCTCAGAGTTTATGACTCTGGGCTTTTTTGTTGTCTTTTTTTAATGAACGTTAGTTATCATATTTGCCTTTCTTTTCTGTTCCTTTACAGGGAAAGAACATAATCTTCATTTATTTAAGTAATATTTACAAGACATTTCCCGCTCGCTTTAAGATCCAAACATCCTTTTTATAATATTTTCACCTCTATATTACTAGCAAAATTCAAGATATACTCCCTATTTTTTAAGCTTTCACTTCAGAATGCAGGATATGGGGTGCTCGCTTTCCACGGGAGCGTGTTGATCCCCTTCCCTATCCCTTGCCATGCTAAGTAAAACGATTTTGTTTATACACTATAGTCGGCAGAGAAAATCTCTTTGCATTTAAATATTTAATTCTGTTTAAGTCTTCTGTTGGTTTTTGGTTCAAGAGCCTGGACATATGATACGCTTAGCTTAACCATTTCAAATTTTCATTGGAACTATTATTTTTTGTTCAACTAGTGGAGCAGGTATATGGGATTTAGGCTGGGAGGTGCAAATAATAAGATATTTATTTGTTGTGTTGACGCTTTGTTTAATCACTGGATGCACCAACGCTGGACCTATTAAATCCTTTGAGGGTTATTTTCATACTGTCGAAGCTTCTAACACACTACGAATTGATTGTTCTTCAGCGGTCCAAGAAAATGATCCTTACGATACAGATATAGGCTATATGTGCAAGGTAGAGGTCACTGAAAATACGATCATTGAAACCGAAGATGGCAAAAAATTAAATGTAAATGATTTGGCTGAGTTGGATGTAGAAAAAACAAACACCCCTAAAGGTGTTAAAGTCGATCTGGCTGAAGAACAAGATATAAATACAAGCAGCAGTAGCAGGGAAGGATTAAAAGCATCCAAGATTGTTATTTCTAATTAAATTAGCTGCTATCCTTTATAAATATCCGCACTACACTTAACGAATCCAAACATAAAAAACCCCTCTGCTTTTGCAGAGGGGCGGCTATTAATCTACCCAATTGTAATAGTCTTGTATACCTTGTGCGATGGCTTCTGCTGCACGTTCTCTCCAATAATCCGATCCTAGTCTTGATGCATCGGTATCGTTTGTAACAAATCCTAATTCTACAAGAGCTGAAGGTAATGGAGTTTCACTGATTACACGATAAGGAACATCCTTTACTCCACGATCCGCTAAATCCAGCGCTGGGACCAGTCGGTTTTGGATATATGTAGCCAACTGTTTACTCTTTCTCGCTCGTTCATCTAAACTTGCAGAAGAATAGTACGTTTCAATACCATTGGCACTTTCCATATAGAAAGAATTCGAATGGATACTTACGAACGTGTCCGCATTACGATTGACGGCATAATCTACGCGGTCTTCCAATTCAACAAAAGTATCATCATCTCTTGTCATCACTACCTGAATACCTGCATCCACTAAATACTTCTGAACACGCTGTGCTACATCAAGGTTGATCTCTTTCTCTACCAACCCGTTAGCTGTGGCACCGCCGTCCAAGTCACCGTGACCTGCATCGATAGCAATGATGTGTGAACCCGACTGGTCGGTGGTCGTATAATCTTCATGCACATAACCGTTTAAACTACCATATGAAATCTTCAGCCAATCACCTAAATCTCTGTGAACTTGAACCGTTGTTCCCTCGGATAGTTTACCGACAATGGAATAACCCGTACTTGGACCGGAACGGACATTTAAAATACCTGCTGTGACTACGCGTTCTTCGTAGGAGTCAATGTCCGTGGAAACTCTGAATTGTTCGTTCAAAGCGCGAGCAACAAATAAGGCAAACTCTTCTCTTGTAATCGCTGATTCCGGCCGGTAAGTACCGTCCGGGTATCCTGCAGCTACCCCGGCACTTGTTACGCTTTTGACGGCGTCATAATAGTACGCATATGGGCTGACGTCTCCGTAGCTTCCATTACTTCCAGAACCTAGCGAAAAAGCGTTAGAGACCGAAACAGCCATTTGTCCACGTGTCATCGTTTCTTTTGGTTTGTATGTACCATCAGGATATCCTGAAATGGCTCCTTGTTCATAAGAAGACTGTATGTATCCAGAAGCGTAGGAATAACGTGAAACATCCGAAAATACCGTATTTCTCTGAGTACCGTCGAGTTTAAGCGCCCGAGCAATTAATGTCGCCGCTTCTTCCCTTGTGACTTCCTTATGGGGCTTGAAGGTTCCATCCGGGTAACCGCTTAATACTCCCTGATTCATCAAGTAATTGATTTCTTCCTGTGACCGATCAGGTATATCCGATAACGAATCAGCGTTTGCCACATTCGATGGCCAAACAGCTGCTGTGACTAAAGCTAAAAGGAACACCAACATTTTTATACGATTTTGCAACATTCTCCAAAAATCTCCCTTTCTCGAGTTTTTTCGTTTCTATTGCTATTATACTTGGAAACTATTCACTATCATAGTGTGTTTTTACTTAATTGCTACTAAGAAGAAAGCCCTCCAAGTAAGTCAAAAATATCTAATATTTCCCCTGCCCGTTCCTCACATTCATCTGTCGAAATCAACTCCTACAAAGTCTTCCATATATGCATACTCAACCTATGAAAATATTCTAATTTCAAAACGTAAAAAAGCCGGATAGGCATCCACCCATCCGGCTTTTCTTATTGATTGTGATTAGAAACGATCGTCTTCTGCTTTCGCAAGGAAACGAGCGAATTCTGCACGTGTCGTTTCTTTGTTCGGCTTGAACGTTCCATCAGGATAACCGACAGTGATTTCATTGGCTGCCAGCGTGTTGATATAGCTGGAAGCCCAATGTGCGACAGGAACGTCGCTGAATCGATCATCCGTACTTCCTTCCAAGTCATAAGCATCGACAACGATCTTCGCCATTTCAGAACGCTTCAACGTAGCTTTCGGATTGAACTCTCCATCTGGTGAACCGACCATAATGCCTGCTTCGGCAATGGCGGCAATGGCATCATATCCGTAATCGCCCGCTTCAACATCGCTGAATCCTGGATCTTCGACATCGTCTGTGTCTAAACCAAGCGCACGAGTAATCATTTGAGCCGCTTGAACACGTGTAATATCATCGTTTACACCAAAGTCACCATTCGGGTAACCGTAAATGATACCAGCAACGTTCAGCTTTTCAATCGCATCCTTCGCCCAGTAACCATCCGCTACATCGTCGAAGGAAGCTGGTGCGTCGTCAGATTTGTAGATTGTAATATTCTTCGTCGTTGTATTTCCAGCAAGATCGACGAGTTCGATTGCAAACGTGTTCTTGCCATCTTTTAAGTCGACCGTATGCTCGAGCGTTTCTTCAATTGCTCTCATTTCAAATGGCTCTTTGAACACTTTAGAGTAGGCTTCGTCCCCGTTGACAGTCAAGCGAAGCTCATCAAAGTTGTCTGCCATAGATACATCAAGAGTTGCTTCATCTTGATCCGTGTAGTGTGGACCTTCAACCGCCAACTCTGGGCTTGTAGAATCAATCATGAAACGACGCATGAATGAAATATCGTTTCCACTGTCATCCACGGCATGGAATTCGATTTCTTTGAAACCGTCAGATTTGAAGCTGATGGTTTCATTGAAAGAATAACGATCATTCTCTGCATCCCATGTCAGTTTCGCTTCTTTACCGTTCATTGTAAGTTTTTCCACTTTGGAATCATCCGTCACATAACCAGTGACGATTACTTCTCTACTGTCTGTAGGCTCTAGAGCTAGAGGTGTCAGAGCATTCACAGATGGAACGGTATCATCTTCACCTTCAAGCGCGCTGTCTGTTGTCGTATTACCCGCATAGTCATAAGCGACGACCTTCACGCTTGAAACTTCCTCTGCCTTAACCGTGTAAGCATCTGTATCTGCAGCTAAAGGTGTTTCCGTGACATCTTTCCCGTTAACAATGACATCATAGTGGGATAGTCCAGCACCTTGATCTTCCGCATCCCAAGTGATTTCTTTTGATACAGAATCGTAGGATACATCTAAATCAGGTGTCTTCGTATCGACACGGACCGGAATCACTTTGGACTGCCAATCAGCATCTGGATAGTCGACAACAGATTTCACTTCATAATAGTAAAGACCGTCTTCGACGAACTCTCCATCTACTTTTCCATCCCATGCGCCTTGATCGTAAATGGAATACGATGGGGCTGCTCCTCCGTCATAGTAATTCTTTCTTACTTCTTCTTGGGAACTGATCGTACGTAACTCATTCAAATCTTCATCCAAAATATTGAATTCTACTTCCTTAGCGTTTCTCAAGAATGAGAGAATCGGCATGACTTCATCGGCCATATCATCCCCGTTCGGTGAGAAACCAATATTATTTCGGGAGCCGACAAGTTCTTCATCTGTACCCAGCAATGGATCGACTCCTAAATACTGAAGCTCCAATCCGAATGGAGCAAGGAGACCTGACTGACCATAGAAAGAATCCCCATCTTTTTCATAGATGGTATCATCAACGATTGGTGCTTGATCCCATTCTCCATCAAAGCCTACATAAGGAACATTAAGTGGTGCATTCACATCATTAGGGTCTTCAAGTGTTACAAAACCTTCTACGAAGTAGCCATTTTCAAAGATTTCATCCAACGGCTGGTTTCCGAACCAGTCAATACCTTCTGATAAATCAACGGTTACATCAATTTCAATAGAAGAGTTGGCTGGTACAAGCACTTGATACTCCCCATCCACTTCACTTCCAGCATCTGAAGTGATTTCAATAGGGAAATCACCTGCGAACGGTGCTTCTTCACTGATTGTTCCTTCCTTGTAAATTCCTTGTGTTTCTACAAGGTTTTCACCCGCTGATACAAGGTCTGTCTGAACGGTACCCGACACATTGTACACCGTGTTTTCATCACTGAAGTTATCAACGGTCAATGTGAAGGATTCTTTACCATCCATTTCTTTCAAAGCGACTTTACCTAAACCTGTTTCTTTCTCAGTAACAATGGCAGGAGTCTGCATAGCGGCATGAAGGTCCATCAGCCCTGCCCCTTGTCGACGTGGCGAGAATGCAAGTCCTGACTGGTAGTAGTCATTGTACAAACCTGTATCTACTTGTGGTACAGACGTGTTCATAAGAAGGTTCTTCGCCATTTCTACACGATCTTCACCAGCAAGATCGAATTCATCTTCCAATCGTTGCATCACTAACGCTGAACCTCCAGCTACGTGTGGAGCAGCCATGGATGTACCACTCATCAAACCATATTCATCATCTTGCAAGGTTGAAAGAATGTTTCCACCTGGTGCTGTGATTTCAGGTTTGAAGTCAAGGTTCGGTGTTACTCCCCATGAAGTGAAGGAAGAAAGATTGCCGAATTCAGGGTTGATCGACTTTACTTCTTCCCCTTCAAAGGAAACTTCAACTGTACTTCCTTCTAGTAATTGATCTCTCAAATTCTCCCCAAGATCTTTCAGAATGGACAATTGAGGAATAGTGATTTCCCCGCTTGATGCCATACTGATATAACCAGAAACATTATTGAAGATGATGACTCCTTTTGCCCCGCGTTCCTGGGCATTCAGCGTCTTACTTACGAATGTGGATTCCCCACGCTGAATGAGAGCGATCTTCCCTTCAACATCAACGCCTTCAAAATCGTTCGCCTCCGGGTTAGCCTCTGAATCACCTGGTGTGCGTCCGAGTCCAGCATAAACCAATTCATGGTATCCTTCTTCTAAAGTATCAGGATGGACATCACTCGCTGAAAGGAATGGGACCGGTATGCCTTCTTCCCCATCTACACGAGTATTGAATCCGTCCAGCATCAGGTACTCGTTTTCAAAAGAAGCGACTTGCAGGGACTCTGTTGAAAGACCTGGCGCGCCCACTACCCCGATATCAGGGTTCGAAGCCAGCGGATTAGCGAAGCCTTCTCCCAAGCGTGCAGAGTTACCTGCGGAAATAGCCATCATAACGCCATTTTCAACAGCTCTTGCAATCGCTTTCTGTTCAGGGTCTTCAGCATCGACGAAACTTGCTGTTGAACCAAGACTCATATTGATGACATCCGCTCCCAGAAGGATCGCATCATCAATTGCTTTAATATAAATATCTCCATAAGTGGATGGCATTTGAGGATCATTACCGAAAACTTTCAATCCAAGGATTTGCGCTTCCGGAGCGACCCCTTTAATTCCTCCATTGTCTTCATCTCCGTTGGCACCTACTGTTCCGGATACGTGCATGCCGTGCATACTCGCATCAGGCCCAAGGTCTAGTACCGTGTCATTCTCATCTGCATAGTTGTAACCATAAGGGACCTTTTCAGTGAAATACTTCCCTTTTAATTCACCAGACTGTTTTAGTGTGTCGACATCACTCTTACTAATCTCAGGATCTGTTTCGTCACTCAGGACCATGTCCTTGTGTTCCGGATCGATTCCTGTATCGATGACACCTACCGTCATTCCTTCCCCTTTATAGCCATACTCCTGCCAAGTTTTTTGTGCATTGACAAGCTCTTTACTATAAAGCATCTCCGGCTGTTCTGTCGGGCGTTGGTATTCATTTGTGATATGTACTTTGCCGACATTTGGTAGTGTTTCAATCACTTCTACAGCTTTGAAATTCACTGTACCACTAAAGCCGTTCACTACTGTTGTAAAGCTTTGCTTGTAATCCATCGGGACGGATTGCTTCTTGATGGCAGCTTTCACTTTCGCCTGCGCATCTAAAGCTTCCTCCCGCAATTTGTTCTTATTCGCTTCTGATAATTCGCTGTAACTCTTCCCTAAACTCTGAGCCGAATAAATGGTAGGCTCTTCCTCTAGTTCAACAATGATTCGTACTTCATCATTTGGTCCATAATTCTCACGGTCATCTTCCAGCGAAAATACTCGTTCTGTCTTTTTATCTGCGGATTGGGTTGAACCTTCCAAATTTTTGTTTGGAATTCCAGTTGCAGCGAAAACAGAATGAGAGAATGCTAGAAGGAATACAAAGAACAAAATTAACGTCTTTTTCAAATTCAATATTTCTCCTCCTCAAATAATTTCCAGAATCGTGCGACCATACTCCCCCTTTCATCATGCTCCTCCATTATATTCGTATTATTCTTACTAATCAAACAATTACCAGTTCTTTTCTACAAATTTCCTAAACACTCTTTCTATTGTGTAGAAATGACTACCAGGAACATGGTAAAATGAAAGATAATGACTACTACATCAAGGAGCGTCTAGGACTAATGATAGATTCAGTGAAGCGTATACTGCCGAATAAAAGTGATCGGCAGCTTAAAAAGTATAATAAATACATAGAGAGTATGAATGAACTAGAGGAAACGTACAAGAATCTCAGCGATGATCAACTTCGAGCGAAAACAGATGAGTTCAAAAGAGAACTGGAAGATGGACGGTCGATTTACGACATTCGGAATGATGCGTTTGCGGTCGTACGTGAAGCGGCGAAACGTGTCATTGGCATGCGTCACTTTGATGTCCAATTGATTGGCGGCCTTGTGCTGACCGATGGGGATATTTCGGAAATGGCGACGGGTGAAGGAAAGACATTGGTCGCAACCCTCCCTACGTACCTAAAAGCATTGGAAGGCAAAGGCGTCCACGTCATTACGGTGAACGAATATCTTGCTCGTAGAGATGCAGAAATCATGGGTCCTTTATATGAGTTTTTAGGTCTTTCGGTCGGTTTGAATGTTCCTGGAATCTCATCATCGGATAAGAAGAAGGCCTACATGGCTGACCTCACTTATGGAATAGGAACAGAATTCGGTTTTGACTTTTTGAGGGATCACATGGTGACAGCCGTCCACCAAAAAGTACAACGCCCGTACCACTATGCCATTGTTGATGAAATCGACAGCGTCTTGATCGATGAAGCGAAAACCCCATTGATCATTGCTGGAAAAATGAAACCAAGTGCTAATTTACATAAAGTGGGCGCTATGCTTGCCCGTTCCTTCAAAGCAGATGTCGACTATCACTTTGACCCTGAAACGAAAGCCGTCAATCTACTGGATGATGGCATGAACAAAATCGAGCGTGCTTTCGGTATTGATAACCTTTATGATCTCGAACATCAAACGCTCTATCATTATATGATTCAAGCATTAAGAGCCAACGTTCTTTTTGAAAGAGATGTGGATTATATCGTGCATGACCAGGAAGTCAAACTGATTGACATGTTTACAGGAAGAATGATGGAAGGACGTACAATGTCTGATGGTCTTCACCAGGCCATCGAAGCCAAAGAGGGTCTTGAGATTACCGAAGAAAACAAAGCTCAAGCTTCAATCACTGTCCAGAACTATTTCCGTATGTACCCTTCCCTAGCTGGAATGACCGGAACAGCCAAAACGGAAGAAAAAGAATTCCAAACGGTTTATGGCATGGATGTTGTCCAAATTCCTACGAACAAACCCGTTGCCAGAGAAGACCGTTCTGATAAAGTATTCCTTACAAAAGAACAGAAGTACGAAGAATTGGTGCGCGAAGTTCAAGACGTCCACCGTACCGGTCAACCGATTCTGATTGGGACGACTTCCATTTTGCAGTCAGATGAAGTCGCCAGCTATTTGGATGAGGCCGATCTTTCCTACGAACTATTGAACGCGAAAAGTGTAGAGCAGGAAGTACGCCTCATTTCCTTAGCCGGACAAAAAGGTCAAATCACTATCGCTACCAATATGGCTGGCCGCGGTACCGACATTGTTCTTGGAGAAGGAGTTGCGGAGTTAGGCGGTCTCCATGTCATCGGAACCGAGCGTCACGAAGCGAGAAGAATTGATAATCAATTAAAAGGGAGATCCGGCCGTCAAGGAGACCCTGGTTCTTCGCAGTTTATTATCTCTCTAGAGGACGATTTGATTGTTCGTTTTGCCAGAGATGAAAAGGAAAGAAAGATGAAATCCATCAAAACGAATGACCAGGGACAGGTGACGAACAAAGACATTCACAAATTCGTCGATACCGCTCAACTGATCAGTGAAGGCAGCAACTATAACGTGCGGGAGTTTACACTGAAAATGGATGATGTCGTCAATGATCAACGAAAGGTCATTTATGAATTCAGAGAGAAGCTCCTGGTTGAAAAAGATATTCTTAACCTTATTTCCAAACAAGTTCGCACGCATTTCTTACACCTCATAGAGAAGCTATGTCCAGAAACGGTTGTTCCAGAGAATTGGCCGATCGAAAGGCTTGAAAATGAAATTCAGCGAAGTGCACCTGGTGCCGCTCCAGCTTTATCAGAAAAGCACTATGAAGATATAGAGCAATTAAAAGCAGATGTTCTTTCCTATGCTGATGAGTACTGCGCCCAACTCCAATCATGGTCTGAGGATGAGTCGCTTCAAATGAAGCTGCGCCAGTTCTCCATTGGTATATTAGACAAGCTTTGGGTCCGCCATTTAGAAATGATGACACGATTAAAAGAAGGGGTCGGGATCAGACAATACCAACAAGAAGATCCGCTGCGCCTTTACCAGCAGGATGGGTATGACATCTTCCAGCATAATTATGCCGAAATCAATAAAGAGATGGTGTTCATGCTAGCTCAAGTGATGAAGCCGCAGCTCATAAAACAACAGGAAAAGGCGGAACAGGAGGATGAAGCGAATGTTTAAATGGAAAAAGAAAGAGAAAGAAACGAAATCGTATGACGAGGGAGCGGTCGATGCTTCCTTATTCACCGGAAAAGAAGAAGAGGTTCAAGATACGGATGAAGTTTACACAGAACTTTCCCTCCATCCGGACTGGCACCTTCCCGAAGAAGAAGCGTATGTTTATCGCTTTTATAACAGTGATTTGCCTCCGCTCAAACCGAATCAAGTGAGTGTCTCGGGGTTTGATATTCAAAAGAAGGATCAAAATATTCTCGTCAAAGCCTTTCTACGTAATTCTTTGCAAAGAGGAATTCATTTCAAACCTACCTCAATCTTGCTATTAGATAAACAAGGACAATTAATGGCTCGAAAGCATTTTGATCTCACTGACGTAGGGTTGTTACCGGGTCGATCCAGCCGTCCATGGATTTTCGACTTTCATCAAAAGGACTTTATCAATGGTGATACCAACATTCCGGTCAATGGTTGGAAGTTAGCTTTCGAGACCCACACAAGAAAACACTCCCTGGATCTTGAAGAGACTTGGGAACAATCTTTGGATACGGAAGAAATTGATAAACTTGAAGAATATGTGAGTAATATAAACCCACCAAAGCCCGGAGAAGTCAACTTCTTAGGATTGCAAGTGACTTTTGGCAACGAGGGAAATTTGCATGTGACTCTTCTTGTGAGAAATGGAAATGAAGAAGATATTACTTTAAAATCCATTCCCCTTATAGTTGAAGATGCAACAGGAAAGGTCATTGCTAAGGGTGGATTTAAACTGAATGATTTAAAAGTAAAAGCCCATACAAGTAAGCCATGGACTTTTGTATTCCCAAAAAACAAGGTAAACCGTGATGAGGTCGACTTATCGAGATGGAAGGTTTACCCTAAATAAACATAAAAAAGGCCACTTTTTAGTGGCTTTTTTATTGTTCTTTATATGTATTTTCCATATTTGTTCTTAACAATTCGTACATGTTTACACTTTTAGAAGCTGGTGAGCTTTCCATATGGTTCAATTGATTAAGGAAAAATTGCGTGGAGAATGAAATAAAGGAACTTTTACTAAGCCCCAGCTCTTTCGCTTTCTGCTCAATTTCATCATTTAATGACTCACTGACCCTTACACTTACCTGCTTTTTCATCTTCGTTGATGTCCCCCTGTCTTTCTTTTGCCATTACCTATGGTTGTTAAGATTATTATTCATAGATTATCATAAGGATTATTAACATTCCACCAAATTTGTAAACTTTTTCTTCCTCTCATTATCCTTCATTCAAGGCCTTATATGGTAAAAGGTGGTTGGATAATACTAAGTCAAATGTATTTACATGTTTCTTGGTTCCATAAATCTCAATCACTAGAAGATTATATTATTTTTTAAGTTTATTTCTTATAACTTTTCTCTCACACCAATTTTTATACCTTCCTTTTGAAGTGAGGATCGACTGATTATTAGAGACATTGACGTAAAGGAATTGTTGTCTATTTCAATCTGAAAAGCCAGCTTCTTGGACAGAAGCTGGCTTTTTCTTTTACCTATCATTATTTAATAAACGAGCCATGAGCGTGGCGAATTCAGCTCTGTTGATTTCTTTCTTAGGTTGGAATGTACCGTCTGGAAACCCTGATACGAGATCGTTGGATACTAGAATAGAAATCGGTTTATACGACCATGTTCCTTCTTGAATATCCGTAAACTCATTCTCCCTGTCGCCTGTTAACTCATAAGCACGGACAACCAAACCCGCCATTTCTTCACGAGATAAAGCTCTGTTCGGTTTGAATGTCCCGTCATCATAGCCAAGAAAGATCCCTGCTTCTTCCATCGCTCCTATATACTTCGCTGCCCAATGGTCGGGGCTGACATCAGGGAAGCGTGATTCTTTCAGTGGTAAATCCATCTCTTTGGCAATCATGACCGAAGCAGATGCGCGTGTAATCGAATCTTTGAAACCAAAATTGCCATTTGGGTAGCCGACCATCAATTCTCTTTCTACTAGATCATTGATATAAGATTCAGCCCATGTCCCTTTGACGTCCGGGAAGGTTTGAGCTGCTGGTTCATATTCACCATTTGGGGTCGTTACATTCAGTTTGTAAGATTTTGATGACCAATGATTGTAATATTCAAAAACCTGCAAGTGATATTGACCTGGCTCTGCTGTAAATGTGTAGGATTCCTTCTCACCTTTTCCATTGTCATCCAGGACGGTGTGGTCTCCTTCTTCGTCTACAAGAACTCCCACCAGGTCCATATGGTCATCCAACTGGTCAAGGCTGATCTTTGTTTCTCCATCTCCCTCAACCTCGAACGTGTACCAGTCTGTGTCTCCCGGTTTTCCAATTCGGTTGCTTACGTCAGTGCTTGTCATCTGGTAAGCATCTCCATACGTGTCCGCTGCATCTGCACTTGAGTCATAGGGCTGACTATTGATAGATAGAGATGCATCAGGAATACCGAATCCCTCATATAAGTTCCAAGTCACTCCCGTAAACGTCTTCGCTGTATTTTGCATGGCCCATTCAATTTCCGAAGGATCCCAGGAAGGATGATGACTTTTCACTAAACTTGCCACTCCCGCCACAAGAGGAGATGAAAAAGAAGTCCCGTCATTATAGGCATATCCACCTTCAAAATGCGTACTTACTAAGTTTTGACCCGGGGCTGTCAAATCGATCCAGTTTCCATAATTAGAAAAGCTTGTTGGGCGATCCATTTCGTCTGTTGCCGCAACACTGATGACTGGTCGATAAGAAGCTGGATACGCAGGTTTGGAAGAGTCATCATTGGATGCGGCAGCTACCAATACAATCCCCTTTTTATAGGCTTCATAGAGGGCCTCCCGCTCACTGTCCATCTTTTGATAACTGGAGTAGCTCATGTTGATCACATCGACACCTTGATCAATAGCATGGTAGATCGCATCCAAACTTGCGGAAAAACTGACATTCCCTTCCTTTCCAGCTACTTTCAAGGGAAGGATTTTGGCTGATGGATTCACACCGACAATTCCTTCATTATTTGCATTCGCTGTAATCAATCCAGCAATATGGGTTCCATGGCCATGATCATCTGAGGAATCTGTTGTATCATCTAAAAAGTTATAACCCGGTAAGATCTTCCCCTTCAAATCGGGATGATCAGCGTTCACTCCTGTATCCAAAACAGCGATCACTGTATCATGGGAGCCGCGCATCCCCCAAACGCCACTCATATTCAAAGGATCG
Source organism: Halobacillus trueperi (assembly GCF_003386945.1). NCBI lineage: Bacteria > Bacillati > Bacillota > Bacilli > Caryophanales > Bacillaceae > Halobacillus > Halobacillus trueperi. Next base: position 36,260 of record NZ_QUAE01000009.1, read on the forward strand.
AATTGCCATTGTTCCTCGTAATAAGGGTCTTGAGGTGCAGCTGTCGATGTTCGGATGTAGTTCGGTTCCACGCGTTGAAGGTCTGCTTCACTTTTCAGTTTCTGCAAAACTTCCTGGTAATTCTGTGATTCCGGCACTTGAAGTACATGAAAGTTTCGCTTACTTAGTGTCTGTGATACACCCAGTGGGTTTAGATTATATGTATGTATAACCTGTTGGACGGAGGTTTCTTGCCCTTTCACTACTATACTACGTTGGTCTATTTCTGAAAGATCTACTCTCAATGAACTTTTTTGGTATTGTTCCTTTTCATAGGATTCTTGGATGTTCTGAAAATCTGAAGATGCATTTACCTTGGTATGAATGAAGACACCCGACAAAGTGATCATAAAACAAGTCATTAGTACTAAAAACAGGGGTCTTTTTCTCATGAGAGTTCCTCCTACTATTCTATTGCTTGTAATCTAATTGTAACATAAACGACCATTTATAAGATTTATGTTACAAAAGTTGTCAATCTTTTACTTTTTATTTACATAACCATTTTATAATGTTAATTTCCTAGTATTAGAGATATTAAACATAAAATGAGGAGGAAACTTGGATGAGGTTTTTAACAACATGGATCATCATGCTCACTCTTTTGTTAGCTGGACAGTGGAATATGGTGAGCGCGGAAGAAACCTTTCATGATTTAGACCAGACCCCATGGGCGAAAGAAGAAATTTTATATCTGAATGATGAAGGAATTATCAACGGCTACGGAAATGGCTTATTTGGGCCGAGGGACCCTATTACACGCCAGCAGGCAGCCATGATGCTCGTGAATGACTTGTATCCGAATGAAACGCCTCAATCTCACCCGGATTTCAGTGATCTGGATAAAGATAGTATTTATTATGAGGCCATAGCCATTGCTGAAGAAAAAGGACTGGTCAGTGGTTACCCGGATGGTACATTCCGAGGATCAGCACCCATCACCCGTGCCGAAGCTTCTTACATGATCGACCAAGCCTATGACGTTCAAGGGACAGATCACACAGCAACATTTAATGATCTGGAATATCACTGGGCCAAAGAATCGATTGAAGAATTGGCTTCACTCCAAATCATTAATGGTTATCGAGATGGTTCATTCCAACCACAGAAATCCATCATTCGTGCTGAGTTTTCTGTTATTCTTGCATTCACCATTAATGAAGATCTGCGACCAGACCCTGAAATGACCGCTCATTTTATCGATGTTGGTCAAGGTGACAGCACCCTTATCGAAACACCCTCAGGAAAAACGATCCTGATTGATGGTGGTAGGAAATCTGCTGGCGAAGAAGTCGTGGATTACTTATCAAACGCTGGATTCAACACGATTGATTTACTTGTCGCTACGCATCCGGATGCGGACCATATCGGTGGGTTGATCGATGTCATGGAAAACATCCAAGTAAATAAAGTGCTGGATAGTGGAAAGACACATACGACGGATACTTATTTTGAATACCTGGATATTATTGAGAGAAAAGATATTCCGCTTGAAATTGCGCAAGATGGAAATACGTTAGACTTTCCACAACTGGAGATTCAAATCCTTAATTCTGAAAATACATCGAGTGATAATAATGAGTCGTCGGTTGTACTGAAGGCCTCTTATGATGAGATTGATTTCTTATTAATGGGAGATGCTACTGTAGAAAATGAACAGACGATGAGTCGTTTATATGACGTCGAAGCAGAAATCCTAAAGGTCGGCCACCATGGAGCTGACACCTCGACTTCAGATGAATTTGTCCATTATGTAGACCCGGAAGTCGGGATTTTATCTTACGGGGACAACCATTACGGTCACCCTGAATCCGAAGTAACCAACCGCTTATGGGATCACGGAACGGATCTTTATTCCACATGTGATACAGGCGACATTACCATAACTACAAATGGAACCACTTATGATGTCCATGGTTCTCCCTTTGACGGAAGTGATGAATGTACGACGGAAGATAATGATAATGATTCAGGATCTGGTGGTGGAAATGGATCCGATGATGGAGAGGTCTCCTATCCTATCAATGTAAATACTGCTGGTTTTGAATTGCTTCAGGAAATTACAGGCGTCGGCCCGACGATCGCACAAAATATCATTGATTATCGAAATGCGAATGGTCCATTTGAGACGTATAGCGAATTGTTAAATGTCAGCTATATTGGAGAAGTTACATTAGAAGAAATGCGACCAGAAATTACACTGGGGTGATCTTATGCCAACGTACACGATAGATCGGTTTGAAGGTAACAAGGCTGTCTTGTTGTTAAAAGGAAACGAGACTACAGAAAAACTGGTAGATCGAAACGTATTACCCGAGTCTGCTAAAGAAGGAGACCTACTAGAGACATCTGACAACGGTGACTACCGTATCCTTCAAAAGCAAACCGAAAAACGCAGACAACAAGCTAAAGCAAAACTAGAAGCCCTGAAAAACCGCCCCAACTCCAAGTGAATATCAATTGTAAAACATTGCCACACCAGGTCATCCATATATTGGATGACCTGGTGTGGCATTTTATTCCATATATCCACATTAAAAAAAAGCAGGAGAGATGATCTCCTGCGTCTTTATTGTTTTTTATTCTTCCTCTGATGCTACGTCTACAATACGATCTTCAATTACTGGTGTTACCTCTCCTAGTTCAGCAACATAGTCACGGAAGTTTTCCCAGTCTGATGAACCTAGGTCTGTCACGCGTCCCTCGTCATAGGCGTTAGCAAAGACATCATAACCGTCTCCACCTTTAGCTGTGAATGCGTTTGTTGCAACCGTATAAGTCGCAGACTCATCTAGCGCAACCCATTCTCCATCAACATTCAGTTCAACAGATTGTACACGTTCACCAACAGCCAGGGAGCTATCGTACGTATAGTTCAACCCAGAAACTTGCAGGAATCCACCAGACTCTTTAGGAGCATTGCTCACACTGTGCTCTAATGCTTCCATAATTTCAGCGCCGGACAGCTCCATCGTTGCAAGGGTATTACCAAATGGCATAACCGTTAGGATCTCACCAATCGTAATTGGTCCTTTGTCGATCGCTTCACGAATTCCGCCACTGTTTTGGAAAGCCGCGACTGTATCCGGGTTATACTCTTTCGCTTTATCCAGCATTCCATCTGTGATGAGGTTCCCTAGTGCCGTTTCACTGTTACGTACACTTACCTCGTCCCCATCCTCCAGACGTGGATTCGGGAAGGCTTCTGTAGCAACGGCTCCACTCTCTTCGTCACGGATATCCTCAATCTTGGATGTGTATTTTTCGAGAGCTGCAGCAGCTTCAGCGTTTGCTTCTTTTTCACTTACATCAATCAAGTCGCCCGCGTAACCGACGACGACACCTTCATCATCGAATTCTACATCCAATGTACCAAGGGAGTCTCCATACTGGCCGGCTTGAACGATGACGGTAGGATCTTTAGGATCTCCATTCTCATCGGTTGTCACTTCCACTGGTTCTGAAAGCTTTGAATGACTGTGCCCTCCGACAATGACGTCAATTCCATCTACTTCGGCTAGCAACTGGTCATTGTCATAATTCGGATTATCATCATATCCAATATGAGTTAAGGCTACAATCTTATCAACACCAAGAGCTTCCAGTGCTTTCACTCGCTCTTCAGCTGTATCAATATAGTTATCGAAAGTAATAGCTTCAGGACTAGAGATATCAGCCGTTTCTTCTGTAGTCAATCCGAAGAAACCAACTTCTTCCCCGTCTACTTCTTTAATGACACTATTGTAGATTTCACCATCTGCAGGCTTCTTGCTGATGTAGCTGTTATAAAGTCCTTTCATATTCTCATCTTGAGAGAAGTTCACGTTCGAACTTACAAAAGGAAAATCTGCTCCTCCGACGAAATCAGCAAGAGCTTTATGACCCTCTTCACTGGAGCCAAGATCGAATTCGTGGTTTCCAAGTGTCATCATATCGTAACCCATCATATTCATGAATTCTAAATCTGCCTGACCTTTGAATTCATTGAAATATAACGTTCCAGAGAAAACATCCCCAGCGTCAAGAAGAAGTGCATCCGGATTTTCTGCTCTCACTTCATTCACTGCTGTCACACGTTTAGCGACATCATCCAAGTGAGCATGCGTATCATTGGTATGCATTAAAGAAAGTTCAAAATGCTCATCACCAAGGGTTATTCCATACTCATAATCTGTGTTCGCAAGCAACCAGGCGAAGTCACCTCTGCGGATGTCATCCTTCGGTCCAAATTTCGTCTCACTTTGACCGCTTACTAGATCAAGATTATAAAGAGTCGCAATGGCATCTTCATACCAGGCACCTTCTTGGACATCTTCAAATGGATGTTCGCTTGCATCACTCTCAAGACCATAGGCTTCTACAATCAATTGAGCAAATTCACCACGAGTCATTTCTTTTTTCGGTTGGAAAGTACCGTCTTCCATACCGCTGATGTACCCCGCTTCATGCAAAGCATTAATGGATGCAGCGTACCAATCTCCTTCATATACATCAGAGAAAGTAGAACCCTCTCCTGTTTCCATATCTAAATCAAGAATTCTAGCCATCATGACTGCTGCTTCCGCACGAGTGACAGAAGAATACAATTGGAAAGTTCCGTCTTCGTAACCGGTTACAACTCCAGCTTCAGCTAGAGCATGAATCACATCATGGTAGGAATGATCGGAAGGGACATCTGGAAATACATCCTCTGCGGATACACTTGTACCTGGGGCTACAGCTGATGCAACCAGCGCGGCACTCACTGAGGATAGGAATAAAGCACTTTTCTTATTAACTTTCTTCATTAAAATGACTCCTCCTTGAATATATAATCTGGCGGACTTCGGTCCCATTCTATGTAACTTAATAAGGGACAAATACCCCCATACATTTATATCTTACAAGAATTTTCTATCATTTCCTACACAATTTTCATAACTTTAAAGATTTTCAAACGATTTATTTACAAATTTTGTACTTTCAAAGATTCATAAAAAACCCTGCAGAGAATATCCTCTGCAGGGTTAATGAGCTAGATTAAATTAGCGAGATGTAGCAGTTAGTGAGAAGTTGATGTTATCAAGATCAGTATCTTCTACGGATACCTCTTGGTCGCCTACATAAGTACCGTCAGCGAAGACAGCTACTTCGTAGTTACCGTTTGGCACGTCTAGGGAATAAGATCCAGTTACGCCAGCATCTTTAGCAACAACATTTCCATTTTCATCGATTGCTGCTACAACAACGTCTGATCCATTAAGTCCTGTAACTGTACCAGATACGTTGAATAGAAGGTCATTTTCAGTGTTTTGAACTGTGATACGCTCGTAAACTGTTTCGTTCTTACCAACGGATAGACCGAACTCTGTATCGTTGTAAACGCCAGCATCACCGTCTACATCTACTGTGTATGTTCCTTCAGAAAGGTAAGCTGGAGTTACGAAGCTACCTGCTTTAGAACTGTTTACAGAGTAAACGTTATCAGCGGTTGTTGTTGGGTCATCCCACTTATCTGTAATCGTAACATTAACATCGTTTCCAGACACTTTATTACCTAGTGTATCTACCAATGTAAGGTTAGCGATTGCTTGAGATCCACCTTCAACTGCGAAGTTAAGCGTTTGCTCACCTTTGTTAGCAGTGATGGTATCTGTAACTGTTTCGAAGTCTCCAGGTCCACGAACAACGAATGTGTAAGAACCTTCAGCTAGATCTTCGTCATCACCAATTACGTATGTTCCTTTATTCGTATTATTATTGAATTTAACATCATCACTTAATACGAATTCTCCATCTTGGTCATAGACGAACACTTCGCCAGTCACATCTTGATTCTCAAGGTCTCCATCATAACGTACATATCCTTCAACAGTTACTTCTGGATCTGCCTTGATACCAAAGTTTGCAGGTGACTGATCAGAGAATTCAACTACTTCAAATTCTTCAGATGTGTTACTTTCGAAACCAGGTGCAGATACTTTGATTGTATATTTACCAGGATTGACACTTCTAAAGAATGGAGCGTCTGAAGGAATTGTAAGGTCTTGACTTCCATCATTATATTTATCCAGCTCTGAGTAGTTAATAGTCTTAACAGTTTCACCAGATGCGTCTAGAAGTTCAGCTGTTACAGGTACATGAGTTCCTACAGGAAGGTTAAGCTCATTTTCACCTTCGCTATCCAACAAGGCTACATCTGCGGAAGCGGTACCTGCTGGTTCAACTTCCAAGGACGGTGATGTCGTCTTATCTTTAACGATAGAAACTGTTTCAGAGACTGGGTTTAAGATGTATTCACCACTAACTTCAAACTTGTAATCTGTCGTCTCAGCTTTGTCAAAGTCGTAAGAAGCTACTAGAGCATCGTTATCAATGGAATACTTCAATGTATCGTTAGCATTAAGTGTTTCTACCAATACTTCCACGCCACTTACTTCTTTATAAACGTTCAAATCCCCAGCGAATGTTTCACCAGTTGAATCTTTAGGGAAGCTTGTGAACGTGCTTGTAGCTGTTACTTCTTGAGCTGCTTCCAGAGAAACAGTAGAAGAAGTATTGTTTCCTTCAGTCACTTCAACAGCAACAATTTCAGTTGCCGCATTCTCATCATTGATACGAAGGAAGTAAGTTCCGGATGGAAGAGTTACTGCTTCTTTTCCGAATGCTTCAACCAAGTTGAATTCCGCTTCGAACTTATCATTACTGTTCTTAGTATCATCATCAAGGTTCACATCTTCCAGGGAAGCTAGAACAGAAGAGCCGTCTACATCAAGCAGTTCCACGGAACCGTTTTGCGTGTTCCAAACGCCTGATAGCTTCATAGATTCGATTTCTTTAACTGGTGTGAACTCTGTACCGACTGTTGTAAGAGCTTTGTCATCACTAGAAGTGAATTCTGTAGTCGTTTCGTGGTAAACATCATCAAGATTTTCACTTGAAAGATCTTTGGATACTACGACACGGTACTCACTATCTGTGCTGATTTCGTTTACACGCTGGTTCAAGACATTCTTAAACTCTACAGATGCGCGACCATCGTCAGCAGAAACACCACTGTTATAGAAACCGTACTTACCATCGTCCTGTGTAGTTGTGAAGTCAAGAGTTAACCACTCATCACCATTTTTCTCTTGAAGAGTAACTACAGCACCTTCAACCGATTCACCCGTCTTATCATCGACAATGTTACCTTCGATTGCTAGTTCACTTAGGTTTACCAGCTCAAGTGTAATGTTCTCAGCCGTTTTGTGGTTACGAGTAACATTTACTTCTTCAGACTTCGTGAAGTAACCTTCTTTGCTTACTTCAATTTCAACAAGTCCTGGATTTGCAGGGATTGAGTAATAACCATTTGAATCAGCAACTACTTCTTCGTCGCCGACTTTAACTGTTGCGCCAGGAGTGACGAAACCTTGGATAGCTGTATCCGCTTCAACATCAGGATCGTCACCATCGTCACCAGGGTTGTCTGGTGCATCAAAATCAACAGTAACTGTGAAAGTTTCACCTTCGTATTCAACAGCGACTTCATTCTCACCGTCGACAAGTGCTTCATCTAGATCGTATTCAACAGTTTCTCCGTCTGAGAAAGTTACAGAAATAGTATCAGCGTCTACTACAGTAGCGCTCTCAACTGTGATTTCTGGTGCTGGTTCTTCCTCATCGAATAGGCTTCCGAATTCTTTCTCAACGTTATAAAGCAACCATGCAAAGTGGTCACGACGCATGTCTTCCATCGGGCTGAACTCTGTTCCTTCTTCATTCGTACCAGAGATAAGACCGTGTGCGTAAAGAGTTTCGATTGCTTCTGTGTACCAAGCATCTCCATCTACATCTTCAAAAGTAGTATCAGCAGATTTTTTCGGAATGTCATATGCATTGACTAGAAGTACAGCGATTTGAGCACGGTTGATGTTATCAAGTGGACCGAATGTTCCATCTGGATAACCATTGATATCACCGGAAGCTACAAGTGCGTTAACGTACTCTGCATACCAAGCTTCTTGATCGACATCAGGGAAGTCAGCCGCTGCAACATCAGTGTCAAGCTTAAGCGCTTTTGTAAGCATAACAGCCGCTTGACCACGGTTGATGCTCGCTGTTGGGTGGAAATCACCATCTGGGTAACCATTGATGACGTCTTTAGCTACCAGGGCATTGATCGCTTCGTTGAACTGGTAACCGTCCGGAAGGTCAGGGAAGTTTGAATCCGTGCTTGCAGAAACTGCAACTGGTGCTACAGCTGAAGCTACCATAGCAGCTGTCAATGATGTAGCAAACAATTTACGTTGTGACTTTGATTTGTAAGACATGTAAATAATTCCTCCTTGAATATACTATAAAATAATACTGATCCCAGAGACTCATAGATCGTAGATGCCATCATGAGTCTTTATGTATACAAATCTCCAAGATAAGTAATAAAACTACAACAAATTCCTGATGACACAAGTCTTAGTATATTTCACTTATACTGGAAGGTCAACCATTTTACCTAATAAATTGGAAGAAAATATTTTTAGTAGATTCGAATTCCAATTACAAACTCATTACATAGGTATACAACACAAAATAGGGTATTCCTTCCAAAAGCGCCAATAAATTTACATAAATTTGGCGTTTACATAGAAAATATCGACATAATTTATGAGATCTTTAACATTTTACTGGTATTTTTTCAAAAAAATAGCTCCACCGAATATATATTCGGTGGAGCTATTTCAATTTTATTCCTCCATTATTTCAATTCTATTACTTTATAAAGCATATAAACGACCTCAGATCTTGAGATGTCTTCCGTAGGTCTATAGGTCCCGTCTGGGTATCCATTAACAATTCCTGAGTCTTTCAGGGTGGTTACACTGTCGTAATAATAATCTTCTGTTGATATGTCCGGGAAAGATTCTAATTCCTTATCCCCCTCTATATTGAAAGCATAATGAATAAGAATAGCTACATCTCCGCGTGTAACCAAATCTTTAGGCCTAAATGTGCCATCAGGATATCCATTAACAAATCCAGCTTCAACCGCTGAGTCTATATATCCAGATCCAAACGTTTCTTTGGGGACATCCGAAAATCGTGTTTCTCTCTGTTCATTGTCTAAGTCCAGGATTCTACCGATTATGGAAACAACTTCTTCCCTCGTAATCTCTTTTTGTGGCATGAAAGAAGCATCTCTATATCCACTAATCCAATTGTTTCGAGCCATCAATTCAAGGGCTCCGCTGTACCAGCGGTCTCTTTCAAAATCAGAAAAAGGTGTGGTAGGTGCCTGGATCATCCCATGTCCGTAAATGTTATCTTTGCCACTCTCTCCAAGGTCCAAACTGTTATTGATTGCGATATTCAGCAGTTCGTCTTTATCGAACTCCGGGAACATTTCTTTGTATAAGGTCAAAACGCCAGTGACGTGTGGGGCCGCCATCGAAGATCCACTCAGCGTTTCATAACCACTCTGTTGATCTTCCGTAGCGATATAGGTGCTCTTTATGTTCATCCCAGGAGCCGTAAAATCAAGTGATGGCCCTCCATAGGTATAGCCGGAATCTGATTGGTCCTCTTCGACCGCCCCTACGCTTACGATCCCCGGATACCTGGCTGGATAAAGAACATCCGTCACATCATTGTATGTACATACATCTCTATTTCCAGAAGCAGCAACCACTATAATCCCTGCATCCTTCGCATCTTGCAAAGCTTGTTTCGTTAGATCAGATGGAGTGCAAGCCGTCAAACTTAAGTTGATGATATCCATTTCTTTTTCTATGGCCCATTCAATCCCAGCAAGTACAGAGCTGACAAGACCATTTCCATCCTGGTCCAATACTTTCACCGCATAGAGTTGTGCTTTAGGAGCTATCCCTATCGTTCCTTCATCATTATCTAAAGCTCCGATAATTCCCGCTACATGGGTGCCGTGCCCATTATCATCTACAAATGTCTCGTCTTCCACAAAACTTGCTCCACCAGTGACCTTTAAATCTGGATGATTTGTGTTAATCCCTGTATCAATGACCGCCACTTTCACTCCCTCACCAGTCAGGCCGAGGTGTTCAGATTTTTGTGTGCCTACACTTGTGTATCCCCATCCTTCTTGTTGAGCACTTACTTTCACCTGCTGGTCTTCCTCAATAGAAGTAACCGCCTCTTCGTTTTCAAATAATGGAAGATCGTCTTGGTTTACTGTTAGCGCTACTGCTCCTAACCGTTCATAATGATGATGAATTGAGTGAGGAATTTCATCCAAAAAGTCCATTCCTTCATCCTTTTCATATGTGAGAATCACTCTTTTTGGATCATCTATCTCGGTTGATGCAGTGACGAGGGATGGCGTTACAGCGACTACTAGAAAAGCGATCAAACAGACCTTTACCCATTCTTTCATTTAAGGACCTCCTATGAATATAATCTATGAAGCTAAAAAAAAAGAGAGCGGAACAAAATCCCGCTCTTCATTTATCAATCTCTCCAATTGTAATAATCAATGATCCCTAAAGCAATAGCTTGAGCCGCTTCTTCACGATAATGCTGGGTTTTAAGTTTTCTTGCATCATTATCGTTCGTAAGGAACCCGATCTCTGTCAAAACAGATGGTAGAGTGGTCGCTTTGATCACTCGATACCCTGCATTTTTGACTCCGCGGTTATTCATATCCATCGCTTTGTATAAACGATCATTGATGAATTTCGCCAGATGGTAACTCTTTCTTTCACGATCGGTCATGCCCGCCGCATAATAGAACGTTTCAACCCCTGTCGCACTGCTCATGAATGCATTGGCATGGACACTGACAAAAGCATCTGCTTTGCCTTTTTGAGCAATGGCTACTCGTCCATCCAGAGATGGATACCAGTCACTCTGACGTGTCATCACCACATTGATCCCAGAGTCTTTCAGATAATCACGGACCATCAAAGAAACATCCAAAACGACTTCTTTTTCTACTAAGCCGTTGGCCGATGCACCTGGATCTTTGCCTCCATGCCCTGGATCAATGGCTACGGTTTGAGGTGTTGCTTCTCCTGGTTTAGCGACAAGATAATAGGTGTGGACATAGCCTTTTAGTTCCCCGTAAGAAACATAAGCCCAGTCCCCTTCAAGTTTATGAACTTTCACGGCGTTGCCTGTCGTTAATTTTCCAACGATATCGTAATCAATACTTGGACCTTGACGTACATTTAAAGAATCCGCAGTTACGATTCTTTCTTCCAACACATCAAGTGTTTCATCTTTTGGCTCTTCTGGTTCTTGAGGTTCAGGTTTTTCTTCTGATGGTTCCTGAACAACGTAATCTCCGTTTTCGCTGATGGCCTTAGCAACTAAAATGGAGAACTCTTCTCTAGTCAGCTTATTATAAGGCTTGAATGTTCCATCCGGGTAACCGACAGAAATTCCTGCAGAAGCGATGGAATTGATTGCTTCATAGTAAAGGCTGTCATTCGCTACATCCGGAAAAGATTTCTTCGTCTCCCCTTTAATATCAAAAGCACGGGAGATGATAATGGCCATTTGAGCTCTCGTTACCGTCTCATTCGGGCGGAATTTCCCATCGGAATGTCCTGTAATGATTCCTTTTTCTGTGGCAGAAGCTATGTAACCTGAAGCATACATATCAGAGGTGACATCTGGAAAAGTCGTTTTTTGTTTTGTGTTGTCTAAATTTAAAGCACGACCAATCATTGCTGTAGCTTCTTGTCTGGAAACAGGATTTTTCGGCTTGAATGTACCATCTGTATAACCAAAGATAATCTCTTTTTCTATTAAAAGATTGATGTTCTCTTTAGATCGATCCGGTATATCACTTAATGTCTCCGCAGAAACTTCTTGAATCGGATGGAAAATGACCAGGGACAAAACAGAAAGGGCAAACAGCAGACTTCCAATTTTCTTCAGCATAGTAATTCTCATGCTCCTTCTAAATAGTATTTTAGATTGTCCATAATCCTCGCGTTCATTTTGACATTTGTAAAAATGACTCACCGACCACTCCTTTGTGGGTTCCTGTGCTATTTTGTAATTTTATGTAAACGAAACCAAATTTTTGTCTCTTTTTATATCGTTCACTATATCAAGGAATTACATCATACGAAAGTCTCATTTAATGATTTTTTGTAGAATTATAGATTTATTTATCATAAAAAAGGGTATTCTCTCCTTCTTTTGACCCCACTTTTCCAAAAATTCTTGAATTAAACTATTCATCCTGTTCATTATTTGATAGATTAATAGTGGTAAATAAAGGAGGATGGATTGTGAAAAAAATATCGTTACTTATGCTTTTTCTCCTCTTCTTCGCGTCTTTCGGCTCCGCTGTTCATGCCGAAGATGACATCACAGGAACACCTTTCGAAGAAGACTTAAGAGCATTAATTGAAGCCGGAATTATGACCGGGTACGAAGATGGTACATATCAACCAGAGAAATCAGTCACTCGTGCAGAATTTACTGTTTTTATTAACAAAGCTTTAGAATTGGATGAAACGGAACTGGATGTTTCTCCTGATCAGTTCAGTGATATCCAACCAGAAGATTGGTATTATGGCCCCATTTTGACAGCTTACAGCCAAGGGTTAATCAATGGGTATCCGGATGGGACGTTCCGCCCTAAAGAAATCATTTCCCGCCAGGATATGGCGGTCATGATTATGAATGCGGCTGATTCCAAGAATGTCATTTCTGAACGGAAAGAGTTAGCTTTTGAAGATAACGACAAGATCCGTGACTATGCCGTTGAATCAGTAGAACGCTTGACGAGCTTAGGGATTATCAGCGGTAAGCAGCACAAAGATGGAACATTGTTTTTCGCCCCTTACGATGAAACTTCTCGCGGGGAAACGGCTGCTGTGATCAATCGTTTACTGAAAGTTCTTTATCCACCTGTGGAGATGGATTTTAAAGTTGCGTCTCTTACTGAATTGGAAGATCCAGTGATTGAAGGCGAATATGAAACATACGAGGAAGCTGTGGAGAACGCTGAAGGCAATCAAGTCGTACTGAGTGGAACTAAGATTGTATGGATCTCTGATGGGACGGCTGTTTCAAATGCAGTAGCTACCCTATATACAAGTGAAGCTTTTTCTGCTCATGCCACATACATCGAGCCTGGAATGGAAGTCGAATTGTTAGACGTGAATCAAGGCTCACTGGAAGTTAAAGTTGCAGACACAGAAGGATATGTGAAAAAGGAACATTTCAACTTGATTCCCAAGCATTTGATCAAGAATGAAGGCTATTACTACAGCGAAAATGGAAACCTACACCACCGCATCTATTTTCCAATCACCGATACATTTAAGAGCTACATGTACGGTCCAGCTCCTTCTTTTATAGAAGCAGGAAGCAAGTATTATAGTGATAATGGAAATAGCTTTTATGACGAGAACGGAAACCATGTGGGGGAAGCTTATCAGTACTTCAACCGCATGCCATTGTACACAGAAACCAACTACACCGCTGAACAACTGAATGAATACTTAGAATATGGTCGTCCAGACAATCTACTAATCGGGACGGGAGAATCGTTCAAAAAGGCCGAAGAACTTTATGGCACGAATGCTCTTTACCTCATGGCACACGCTATCCATGAAAGTACATGGGGAACAAGTAAAATCGCCGTCACAAAAAATAATCTCTTCGGAATTGAAGCCTACGATACGGATCCCATGGGAAGTGCAAAATCTTATGAGAGTTATGAAACAGGCATTTTAGAAGCTGCTAAAGACTTTATTGTTCCAGGGTATTTCAACCAGGAAAATTGGAAAGCTAATGGAGCTCACTTAGGAAACAAGAGTTCCGGCATGAATGTCCGCTGGGCATCAGATCCTTATTGGGGACAGAAAATCGCTGGATTCATGTATCGAGCAGATGCCTATTTGAGCGAGAAATACGATACAGAGCCGGAATACGGTCAATATGAACTTGCAAAAACCATAACATCAAACGTCAATGTCCGTTCTACGCCTGAAACAGGGACAGACAACTTACTTTACCAAATGAAAAAACCTGCATCAAATGTGCAGATTCTAAACACCATAGAAGGAAATGGCACATGGTATGAAATCACGCCAAAAGCCTACAGTGACCATGATTATGAACAAGCTTTCGTTTACAGTCACGGTTACGGTGCTTATGGAACGAGCTTAGAGAAGCTCCCAATAGCTGAATAATTCCGACTACACGAAAAACGGGGAGTAACAACTATATGTTACTCCCCGTTTTATGTTATATTATGGAGAGCATGAACGTGTAAATTAAAGGAGTCACATCATAAAATGAAGCAGGTAAACATTTTAGGAATACCTTTTACCAACATGGACCATATCACCTTAGTCCAACAATTACAAAAACATATAGAAAACAAGGAAAAATCCTTCGTCGTAACAGCAAACCCTGAAATTGTTATGCGTGCTCATGATGATTCCTATTATATGGACTGCCTTCAACGAGCTTCCTATATAACTGCTGATGGAATAGGTATTGTGAAAGCTTCACAACTCTTGAAAGCCCCTCTTCCTGAGCGGGTGACCGGTTATGATATTATGATGGAATTCCTTGAAAAAGCGAACGAAAACAACTATCGAATCTATTTACTCGGTGCAAAAGAAGAAACGTTGCATCGAGCTAAAAAAAATATAAATATCGACTACCCGAATATCGAAGTGGTCGGCCATAGAAATGGGTACTTCACCTGGAATGATTCTTCCGTAGCGGAAGACATCAAAGAAAAGAAACCGGATATTGTATTTGTCGCTCTCGGCGTACCGAAACAGGAGCGATGGATCGCAGAAAACTTCTCTGACTTTGACCGGGGCGTATTCATTTGTGTGGGAGGAAGTATTGATGTCGTGGCTGGTGATGTAAAACGGGCACCCTTACGGTGGCAGAACATGAATTTAGAGTGGCTTTATCGCTTGCTCAAACAGCCGAGCCGATGGAAACGGATGCTTGCTCTGCCGAGATTTGCCTACCAAGTTTTCCGACAAAGGTCTGATTCTCAATCGTGAAACCTTCTACTTTTCTAAAAAGCACCTTAATATTAACGGTAGCTACTCTGCTATCAAAAATCTTAGGAAGTTTATTCCGTGTGCCTTTGCAAAATATTGCGGGAGACGAAGTTCTGGGGATTTTCAGTCTTGTCTATCCTGTTTACATGGTCGCTCTCATTCTTTCTGTAGCTGGAATCCCTATCGCTATTTCGAAGTTGATTGCTGAAGCACGAGCATCAGGAACAAAACAGGATATTTTTTATATTCAAAAGACTGCACGGATCCTCGGCTTGCTGCTGGGTGCATTCAGCCTGAGCCTCATCCTGCTCTTTTCCCGTTCCATATCCCAGCTGATTGGCGGTGTCTCGACAGAACCTGCTTTAATCGCTGTTTCCTTAACCTTACTCTTCGCCCCTTATATGGCTGTAGACCGGGGATTTTTCCAGGGGTATGAAGATATGAGACCTACAGCTGTATCACAGGTCATTGAACAGTTCATTCGAGTGATTTTTATTATCGGTGTTGCTTCATATATGGTTTCGCTAGGGTACAGCCCCCCTTACATAGCTGCTGGAGTGATGGTAAGTTCCCTATTAGGCGTACTCAGCTCCATGGCCTATTTAAAAACGCGACTATACCGTTCTAAATTGAAGGTTGACCAAAAGTACAACTATAATCTGAATACATTTAAAGTCTGGGGAAAAAGAATTCTGTCTGTCTCCCTGCCCATTGCCATAGGTACTGTCACTATGGCTCTTTTTAACGTGGTCGATTCACTCACAGTCCCGCATTTCTTACGGACGGAAAGTGGAAGCGAAACCACCTATTTGTATGGCATCTATGGCCGTGGACTCGCGGTCGTGCAAATCGCGACCGTTTTCGCAACATCTGTTGTGCTTCCGCTGATTCCATCACTTACCAAACATTTAGAATCAAAGAATATAAAGGAAGCAAGAAAACTGATCGAGACGACGCGCTGGGCGACACATGTGTTGTCATGGCCGGCAGCAGTCCTTCTTCTCACCCTAGCTGTACCGATCAACGTTGCACTTTTCACCAACGCTGAAGGAAGTCTCATGCTAAGCATTACTGGCTTTTCCTCTGTATTCATCTCTATGACTCTCGTTGGAACAGCCATTTTACAAGGAATGAATGCTTCCCGGTTAGCAGCGACAATCATTCTGTTCGGTACTCTAATCAAAGCAACAGCCAATGTCGTTCTCGTTCCTTTTTACAGTATTGAGGGAGCTGCATTAGCAACATTGATTACTTACATTTTAATTGTTGCTATCAATAACAGGATGATCAGGAGACTTGTCGAAGTTCCTGTCTTTCCGGCACACTTGTTGAAAATTCTGGTGATGTCTGTCCTGTTGGGGGGAATGACGGCGACCACTTACTTACTTGCTACCCCATTCGAATGGTCCAGAGTTTTCTCCTTTTCGTTCGTTGCCATGACCGGTTTACTTTTTGTAGTGGTTTACTGTCTATCGCTACTGAAGTTAAAGGCCTTCGACCATGAGATGATTCAGCATGTTCCTCTATTGTCGAAATGGCTTAAGTGATCGCTCTAGTTTAGTTGAAATTAATGATATAGAAGTTTTCTCCATACGTGTAAACAGGTGGAGGTTATTAAATATTTTATGTGAGTGGAAGAGGTGGGAACAATGAAAGTCGTACTTTCCGGTTATTACGGTTTCGATAATACAGGGGATGAAGCGATATTAAAGTCGATGATCCAACATCTGAGAACCTTCGACCCTGAAATCCAAATCATTGTTCTATCTCAGAGTCCATCTAAGACGGAAAGCGATTATGGAGTATCAGCCGTTAATCGATGGGATTATAAGGCAATCATTCGAACATTAAAGGAATCGGATGGCTTGATCAGTGGTGGTGGCAGCTTATTACAAGATGCCACCGGGCCGAGATCCGTCTTGTACTATACGGGAATCATGCATATGGCCAAATGGTTAAGGAAGCCTGTTATCATCTATGCCCAAGGGATGGGACCTATACGAAAACCTTTCCATCGACTGTTGGTTCGCATCGCTTTGAATGGGGTCACTGGAATTTCTGTTCGTGATATGAAATCAAAAGAATTCCTTGAAAGAATCGGGGTAAGAAAAAGCATTCATCTCTTCCCAGATCCCGTTTTCGGATACGACTACAAGGATATGGAGGAAGACCGAAATTCACAAAAACCTTTGATTGCTGTGAGTATTCGTGAATGGGGCGACTCAGATAAACTTGAAGAGAAGTTAACGAAAGTATTCAACGACTGTATGGAAAAAGGGTATCGGCTGCGCTTTATCCCTATGCACGGGGAATCAGATGAAGCCTTTTCTAAAAAAGTGGCTCAACAGTTAGACCAGGAGGTGGAGGTTCACCCCGGACACTTGTCAATCGATGAGAAATTGCACTTGTTGTCAGAGGCAGACGTATTGATCGGCATGCGACTTCATTCCCTTATTTTTGCAGGGGTTTGCTCTGTGCCGTTTGTCGCCCTTTCCTACGATCCTAAAATTGATGCATTGGCAGACCAACTCGATTTTCCTGTCACCGTCGATGTCAACGACCCGGGTTGGGAGTCTTCAGCCATTACGAAAGAAGTCGAGCGACTGTATGGAGATTTGCCCGCTCACAAAGGAAAGCTGGAACATACGGTTTCTACCTTATCGAGGAGAGCGAAGGAAACGGCCCGAGCGGCTTTGCATCACATCCAACAAAAAAAATAGAGAGCATCCTGAGTCGGATGCTCTCTATTTTTTCGTTTTCAAAACCTTCAACAAGAATGTAGGTAACTTGATTTGACGTTTGATCCTCCACGGTTCTTTAATGAGTCTGTACAACCATTCAAGACCGACTTTTTGGAAGGCAGCTGGTGCCCGTTTCACCCGTCCAGACAAAACGTCAAAAGAACCCCCTACTCCCTGGAAGACTTTCGCGTCCATTTCTTCCATGTGGTCGACAATCCAGTATTCCTGTCTAGGACTGCCTAGTGCCACAAAGACAATGTCAGGTTTTGCCTGATTAATGGTATCTTTTATATGATCCTGGTCTTTTTCATAACCATCGATGATGCCGGCTATTTTCAAGTCAGGATACATTTCTTTTAAACGATGACTGGCCTTTTCTGCTACTCCAGGCTTTGCTCCATATAAAAATACGGATTTTCCATGAAGGGAAGCTTGTTCGCATAAGGCGAGCAGCATATCAATACCGGTGACTCGCTCACGTATCGTACCGCCCGTCATTCTGGAAGCGATAAGAATTCCCACACCATCAGGAATCTGATAGGTGGCGGTATTCAACAAATGTAACAAGTCTGCATCCTTCTGCGCCTGCAATATTTTTTCAGGGTTGATGGCCACAATAAAGGACTTGCGGTGCTCATTAATATCCGTCATTATATTTTTCTTGAGCTGATCGTATGTGTAATTACTAACGTCAACCCCTAAAAACTTTTCCTTCATGTTTTCACCTAGACCCTTATCCGTTTTTTGAATCTCCCAAGCGCTTCGTTACGAATCCTGCATTTTTCCATTCATCTAACGATAACGCATTTTTCGTATCAAAGACAAGCCTATTTTTCATTTTACCTTTTATATACTCAGGGTCAAGTTGTTTAAACTCATCATGATCTGTGAGGATGACAAGAATGTCGGCATCCTTGAGCGCTTCGTCCATATCCTGTGTTTGGTTAGAAGCCACATTTTCTTTAATATGAGGGTCAAACGTAGTGAAACTGATCCCTTTTTCAACGAGTTCCATGATCACTTTAAGAGATGGGCTTTCCCTTTGGTCATCAATGTTTGCTTTAAACGAAAGACCGAACAAAGCCACTTTCGGATCGTTGATGAATTGTTCTTTCGATACCTGCTGAATTTGTTCAGCCGTATACGTCGGCATGTAATCATTCGTATTCCGGGACAGCTGAATGATTTTAGAAAGATCAGGTTCAATTTCTGCTAAGAACCATGGGTCAACAGCGATACAGTGTCCCCCGACACCAGGGCCCGGCGTATGAATGTTCACGCGTGGGTGGTAATTGGCCAGCTTGATTGCTTCCCATGAATTCACACCGATTTTATCACTAATCAGAGCCAGTTCATTGGCAAAAGCGATATTCACATCCCGGTAAGTGTTTTCAATGACCTTAGCCATTTCTGCTGTTGTGGCATCCGTTAAATGGATGTTTCCTTTAACAAACGACTCGTACAGCTCCTTCGTCATGATGGAGGACTTCTCGTTGATTCCTCCGACAATCCGGTCATTATCCACTAATTCCTGGAAGACCTTCCCTGGGATGACTCTCTCTGGTGAGTGAGATACGAACAATTCCTCACCGATAGAAAGCCCTGTTTGTTCTAAGACTGGAATCATGACATCTTCTACCGTTCTTGGAGGGACCGTCGATTCCAGGATCACTAAGTTTCCTTCTTTCACAAAAGGTACAATTGCTTCTGTCGCTTTCCTGACGTAATCAAGGTTCGCCGTTTTATCTTCGCGGATCGGAGATGGTACAGCAATGACGAAGACATCTGCTTCCGTAGGTTCTACCGAAGCTTTGAACAATCCAGCATCAACGGCTTCTTCCAACCGTTCCTGCAATCCATTCTCTTCTATATGAAGTTGTTTATTGTTGATCATTTCTACTGCTTTATGGTTGATATCCACTCCATGAACTTTATGGCCGTGAATAGCAAACATTACTGATGTGGGCAGCCCGATATAACCTAACCCGACAACACATAATGACTTCTTCATTCCAATACTCCCTTTCTCTTCCAAACATTCCTGCTGATCATCTTAACCAGATGCACTCACGATTGGCCGGTAATCCTTAAAAGGCGACCTGATGTGGATGAATTGTAATGATTTGTTCCATGATAATATAAAAACATAATTTCCTATGTAGAAATTAGTTTATTCTTTGAATATCTTTGTTTCGATTATGCTTAAAAGCGCTTTGTTTATATTATTCGTTTCTTCAGCCGGTTTGTGACGTTCCATTCAGACATTCATACTATTCTGTTTATTGCGAATAATCCCTTGTTTCCATTACTCGTATTATCTGTTTACACGAAGCATTCTATCCTGTAGATTCAAGGGAATTTGCAATTATGATCATGTATTCACAACTATTCATTATACTTGTTTTTCCCTTCGAGCATCAACATAAATTTCGACTTCTCAACGCCGTTAGACAAGTTCGATCATTTATAGACAGCTTCCATGTAATGGTTTATACTTCAATGTGGCTAAACCCATATTCAAGGAAACTTACTGAGGTGTTATTCATGTCGAAATTATTAAACAGAGAACTGTTCGAAAAGCTCTTATTGATCTTCATCATCATACAGCCAATACTAGATATTTTAACATACTTTTCAATGCAAGCGTTGAATGCGAGCCTGACAATCGGCATAATCGTCCGAGTCCTTTTCATGGCCGCTTCCCTCTGGTTTATCTTCTTTGGTAATTCCAGCCGCTTAAAGAAATACGTCATTACTTACTTAATAGCCTTAGCCGCTGTGCTCACGATCGGATTGATTTATAACTTTTTTGCAAAACCGATCTTTAATCCGTTCCTTGAACTGCAGTTCCTGGCAAAAACCGTCTACTTCCCGATTATGCTTGGTGCATATCTGTTATTGTTTACCACGTTAGATAAAACGTTAATCGTACGTATGCGGATCATGAAATCCATCACGATTGCAATGGTCATCATCGCTGTCAGTATGTTCCTTGCCATCCTTACAGGAACGTCCTCAGAAACGTATGAATGGAGCAAGTTCGGATTCAAAGGCTGGTTCAACTCCGGAAATGAAATCGGCTCGATCATCGCCATCTCTTTCCCGTTGGTTTATATCTATACGTTGAATAAAGTCGATCATCTTAAAAAACTGTATTACTTTATCCCGATGATCTTCATTGCCCTTGTTTCCATCCTTCTCGGGACGAAAGTCGGTTTCTTCGCCGTCTTAGGAGCTTCAGTCATTGTCTTTGTGAGCTATCTTATTTATTGGTTGATTTCAAAAGTGAAAGCAACGACAAAAGAATCTCACCTGCATTTACGATTGATCAGCTCTCTGATCTTTTTGATTCTATTCTTGGTTGCTACACCTTTCTCTCCGACGTTCTCGAACGTTTCAGGAGATGTCGGTCAGATCAATGAACAAAGAGAAGCCACTGAAGACCCTGATCAAGATGGAATTGAAGAAGGAGCCGGTGAGGATCCTTCAGGAGAAGAAGGAGATGGAACCAAAGGCGGAGATGATGCTGCTGCAGCCCTTGGCGAGCAGGCACTGATTGAATCTCCTATCCTTAAAATCATCTTGAGTTCACGGAACATTTATTTCGCTCACATCTACGGCATGTATGAAGAAGCAGATGTTGTACAGAAGACCTTCGGAATGGGGTACGCGGGAAATTATGAGGACATTCGAAAGTTGATAGAAATGGATTTCTTTGACCTCTTTTTCTCTTTCGGTATTCTAGGAATTCTTTTAATCCTTGCACCATTCTTAATTATCGCTGGCCTGTTCTTGAAGCTGCTCTTTAAAGCACCGGGAGAAATGTTACATCCACAAAACATTTTGATCTTACTGTCCATCGGATTTGGTACGGGAATCGCGTTTTTAGCAGGGCACGTGCTCTACGCCCCCGCGGTAAGTATCTATCTTGCCATTAGTATCGTATTGTTATTGACGAATATGCTTCAACTTAATAATCGCTTGCGCAAAGCTTAACGAGTGTGAGGACTCCTATTTCAGGAGTCCTCACTTTCTTTCATCTGTTATAATGTGAAAGCAATACACCTTGAAAGGAAAGAAAACTATGACTGTCAGACATTATCAGCCTGGAGATGAAAATCAGATTCAGGAACTTTTCAAGAAAACATTTCGTCAAGATCGCTCCCTCCAGTCTTGGAGTTGGAAATTTATAGATAACCCAAAACAAACGGAGCCGTTTATTCTCTTGTACGATGAAGGTGGCAAAATTCTCGGCCACATTAGTTTATGGATAACTGAAGCCTATATCGGCGGAAAGAAATCAAAGGTTGGGCTGCGAGCCGATACGATGGTGGATCCTGAAGCCAGAGGCAAAGGCATTTATAAGAAATTAAACGATTCTTTGCTCGTCGAGGCTGAACGTGTGGGCATAGACTATCTCTATGGTTTCCCTGCCCCAAAAGCCAAAGAGTTGTTCCTACGTTATACTGGAGCTCATCATATGACTGACATGCCTCGCTGGTTGTTTATCCAGCAGCCTTTTTCGCTTTTATCAACAAAAGTAAGTCCTTTGAGTGTTTTTAAACCCTTCGATAAGATCTATAAAAAATTCAGAGGGCCTAAAAGAATAGACAGTGATTATACGTTCAAGAAAATCAACAAGTGCGATCACTCCTTTGACCGCCTTGCCGATCAAGTAAGAGACCATTCACACGTTGTGGTAGTAAGAGATTCCGCCTACTTGAATTGGAGGTATCATGACCACCCGGAAAACACCTATGACATGTACGGTTTATATGAAGGCGAAGAGTTAAAAGGATATGTGGTAACGACGAAGGAAGAAGGGAAATTCACAAACGGATTCATCGTGGATTGGCTTGCCCTTCATGATGATGTCTGGCCATTGCTTCTGCAACAGGCTTTTCTCAATCTTCACGATGCCGATATCATCCAGACCTGGTGTTTAGAACACTCCCCACCGGTTAAGGCGTTGAAGAAACAAGGATTTGTCCATAAAGACAGTCCTATGCCCCTTGTTGGTAAAGAAATTTCCGCCCATACCGTCGGGTTGGAAAATCCAGAGAAGTGGTTTATTACTCCTGGAGATGTGGACTCCTTTTAAACGAACCTAAAAAAGTCTTGCTGACTTCTGTCAGCAAGACTTTTTTTAATGGTCTTTCTCTTTCTTTTTTTCATTTTTCGTAAAGAGGTCAATAAGCGGGCGCTTCCCTCGATACACGACCCCAGTCATTTCCGCAAATAAGTGAAGCAATAATAGCAAAACGAACGTGATGATCAAAGAGATACCGAAAGACGTTAAGGAGAATAATAGAGCTAAAAACCCGAATAATGCACTGAAGGCATAAATGATAAGCACAGTGGCTCGATGACTAAAGCCCGCAGCTAAAATTTGATAGTGGATGTGTTTATTATCCGGCATCATGATTTTCTGTTTGTTGATGAGCCTTCTTAATATGGAAAAGAGTGTATCGAATACTGGAATGGCCAGAACGATAATCGGAATCACAAAGCTGAACAGGGTAACGTTTTTAAATAAGCCAACCATTGAAATGACAGCCATCGAATACCCTAAGAAAAGAGAGCCGGTATCCCCCATGTAAATGCGTGCTGGATAAAAGTTATGGAAAAGGAAGCCAATATTGCTTCCGATTAAGACAATACATAGGTAAACAATAGCCACTTGCGGTTCAATGGCCAGCGCCATAACAGCAATGCTGATTAAAGAAATGGTCGACACACCAGCCGCAAGGCCATCGAGTCCATCAATTAAGTTGATCGCATTCGTAATTCCAATGATCCAGAAGAATGTGAACAGGATACTGATGGGCTCGTTTAATGTCACCATTCCAATAAAAGGGATGCTCAATACATCTATTTTCAAACCCGCAAAGATGAGAATAGCCGCAGCTAAAACTTGTCCCCCAAGTTTCATGATCGGGCGTATTTGAAAACGATCATCAAAAAGCCCTGTCAACACGATGATGATGGCCCCGATGCAGATGGGAATGATGTAAGGCAGATCCGGACGTATGAAAAGAATCCCCGCTGCAGCCCCTCCAAATATGGCAAGCCCCCCCATCCGAGGAGTCACTTCTTTATGTATTTTCCGTAGTTCTGGATAGTCCATCATCTTCCATTTCACCGCTAGCTTCATAACCGGGAAGACGAGCAGATAACTGACGGTCATGGAAAGTAAAATCGCTATTGTCATTTCTACATATATGTTCATAAAAATCCTCACTTATTTTTAATATTTACGTGATTTTGGCGGTTACATTATATCATACGGATGCAACCATCATGTCGTTTATTGTAAAAAATTATCTATTTTCCAATTTCACAGGAGAATTTGAGCATGTACCTCTTCCTACTGTATGTTACAATATTCTTTGTGCAGAAATATTTGAAACATTATTTTCCATTATGGAAAGGAGAAAAAAGAACTTATGAAGGTTCTTATCATTATACCAGCTTATAATGAAGAAGATTCGATTTATGATACCGTTCAAAGTGTAAAAGCATCGACGAACTACGACTATATCGTTATTAATGACGGTTCAAAAGACCGTACCCCATATATTCTCGAAGAAAATGGCATCCATCACCTGACCCTTCCTAATAACTTAGGAATCGGGGGAGCCATGCAAACCGGGTACAAGTATGCGTTAAGGAACGGTTATGATTACGCGATTCAACTGGATGCCGATGGCCAGCATAACCCTGTAGATTTGAGAAACTTGATAGATGAAATTGAAAATACAGGGTATGACATGATCATAGGTTCCCGATTTGTGGAGCGCAGTGGTTATAAAGGCAGCGTCACAAGAAGAATTGGAATCTATTACTTTTATGCCATGCTTAAACTACTTGCTAGAATCAGAATTACCGATCCGACCTCTGGTTATCGAGTAGCTAACCGAAGAGTCATTGCGGAATTTGCCAATCATTATCCTATTGATTATCCAGAAGTGGAAGTGTTGGTTCATTTGACGAAAAAGAATTTCAAAATCAAAGAAATTAAAGTTGAAATGAACAACCGACAGGGAGGGCAATCTTCCATTACTCCCGTCAAGTCTATTTATTATATGACAAAAGTCACATACTTCTCTTTAATCAGGTCGATATTTTAAGGAGGACATATGAGCATCGTACAAATCATCGTTATTGTCTCAGCTTTATTCTTTTTCGCACAAGTGATGTACTTCACTTCCAAAAATAAATTACAAGATCAACAAGCGTTTATATGGTTGATGTTTGCAAGCATCGGTGTCTTACTGGCATTATTTTTGGATAAAATTAATCAGCTCGCTGGTTCCATCGGGATTGCTTATATGCCATCCCTTATTTTCGTACTCGCGTTCTTAATCATCTTGAATCTATTAATCTTTCACACCATCAGTCTTACGAGACAACAAAACAAAGTTAAAAATTTAACTCAGGAATTAGCTTATTTAAATAAAGAAATAAGAGAAATAAAGAAAAATCAACTCAAAGGATAGATGTTTTAAATGGGAATCGTGAACTTTGGTTTAATCTTTTTGAACACCCTTGTATTAGTTTCCGGACAATTCTTATGGAAGTATGGCCTCATGCAGAAAGAAGTCAACTTTCAAAATATCAGTGAAATCATTTCATTATTTTTATCACCTTTTATCATTGGAGGACTGACTCTATACGGATTTGCAACCGTCCTTTGGTTGTTTATCTTAACAAGAGTCCCACTCAGTGTAGCTTACCCTATTCAAAGCATCGCCTATATTCTTGCTGTATTTGGCGCTTATTTTATCTTTAATGAACCTCTTTCTACGACTAAAATCGCCGGTGTCCTATTAATCATGATCGGGGTTTCACTGATCGGTTTCTCCAGTAACAGCATGTAAGGAGCACGACATAATGATTTCTTTTTTTAAACGATATCAAAACCACTTCATCTGGGTAATTGTGGGACTAGCATTGGCCATAAGGTTAACTGCTCTGTTCAATTACGGATTGTCTCTTTTTTTAAACAGTGACGATGCTGGATATATCTCTAGTGCTGTTACATTTCTTGAAACGGGTATGCTTACCTATCATGACCCTACACATCCGACCGTCCACATCATGCCCGGCCAGACAGTCTTGTTAGCAGGCGTCTTCTTTTTCCTTGGCCATGGAGATGTAGGCATATATGCTGCTAAAACCTTATTCATCCTATTAGGTACATTGAATGTGTATCTCGTTTATTGCCTTGGCAAGTACATAACCAATATCAAGGTCGGACTTTTAGCCGCCTTTTTCTTAGCCATTTTTGTACCCCAAGTTTTGACGGATAATTTATTGTTGACGGAAACACCATTTATGACCTGCTTGCTCGGTCTCATCTATTTTTCCATTAAATTAGCCAATGAAAAGAAAATGTCTCAATTCTTTCTTGTTATGCTTTTTTACGTGAGTGCAATCATGTTTAAAGCTACGATCGCTTTATATCCATTTGTACTGCTCATCTATCTCATCACTAAAAAGTACCCATTCAAACTAGCGGTAAAACAAGCGCTGATCGCGATTGGTATTTTACTCATCACTCTCGGCCCATGGTGGGTCAGGAATTATATCCATTATGATGAGTTCATCCCACTCACAGGTGGTTCTGGGAACCCTCTTCTTCTAGGAACCTACCAGGGACATGGATATAATATTGGCGAACCTTATGAAAAAGTCAAACAAGAGATTAAAGATATGGACACTGAACATGCCTACGAAAGATTAAGTCTGCAAAAAGAAGCAGCCATAAAAAGAATTAAAACATGGTGGGAAGAGGACCCAAGGCTGTTTTTAAAGTCTTATATCGAATTTAAAACCATTCATCAATGGGAAACTCAATTTTACTGGATTGAAATTTTCAACATAAGCAAGGAACTGATCGATAAAATCCAAGTTTGGATCATGTACTTAGGATTAGCTTCCTTAACGGTCTTCTTCATGCTGCGAGAAGGGAAAAGGGAATACATGTTTTTGCTATTGCTCATTCTCTACACGACAACCTTAAACAATATTTTCTTTTCCTATGACCGGTACAACCAACCTTTCATGTTCATAATATTCTTATTCATTGCAGGTTTTCTGACCACATCCATTCAATTGCTTAAGGAAAAAGCATTTCCCGTAAAGCCGCAATAAAAAAAGACGTCCACGAAGGGCGTCTTTTTTTATTCTTGAAGCTGCTCTATTAATTGATCAATAACTTCTCTAGACGATAGCAATTCAGCATTTTCTGTTCTTTGAATAATGTTCTGTAACACTTCTTGTAAATTATCCATGCTACCCACCTTTTCTTTTCTCTTAATCTCTTATATTTACTTAAACCTTCGTCTTTAAACGACTTTTTCTGACGGCTGTCTATGTATTTACGGTATTAGACGACTCCATCTGTTAAAAGGTTTCAAAAATCTATTTATTTCCTGGGAAATATGTCTAAATAACAAACGCTCATATAATAATAGCTTAATTTTTAGATAATTAAAAGCATTTTATTATTAATTTATGAAAATTCCAACCTCCCGTGAATGAAACAATTAAAAAGCCTAGCCCAAAATAATCTGGTTGAACTAAGCTTCCAACATTCATAACATTTTACAGGAGACGTTCGACGCTCTATTTAAGAAACGGTAGCCCATGTTCTCCGGAGTGTCCTGAGCTTATAACTCCCTCCAACGTCAAACCTGTGCACATGTTTTTGGATGACCTCCAAGCCTTCTACATGGTAAGTGAAGAAGATGACCGCAGGGTGCATGAAGGAATCATAAAAGAAGATGGGATTGAAACTTCTATTCACCTTTTTTAACTTCCACTTTCCTAGTAAATCCAATTGACGAACATAATCATCATCAATGATCGCCTGTGATATGACATCCGTTCTTTTATGACTATCCTCTAACAGGTGATGGTAACAAATCGTTGCTTGTACATAAGATAAGGGAGACTCGTCTCCTGCAATGCTTAACATAAATTCATTCTCAATGCCTCGTTCATGGTGATTCGCAAAAACATCATTGTTTGAACACAATAAAGACCATCCATGTTTCAGGTATAGTTGGGAATACTGATCGACCACACCATCTAAACGGATGCTTTCTCCCGTTTTTAGTGGGATGGGAGGAATGGGAAGATTAATCCTATTTTTAAAGGTGGCTTCACGCTTAAATATCGTTTTACTTTTCACACATGCTCCTCCTCCCGTACCTTTTCAAGAAGCTCTTAGTATTTTTTGTTTTGCAGAAAACCTTTGATGTCATTTATGGAGAGCCCCAGTTCTTTGGCTTCTTTAATTAAATCCAGCCACTCGTTATCTATTCGATTTTCATCATTCCCCAAGCTTTTTCTCCTTTCATTCAAGCCTCATTTCACTTTCGTTTTGTCGTCTTCACCGTACTTATGTGTCAGTAATTCTTCTAATGGAACATCTAGTGTCTTTGCCAGCTTTCCCATGATAATCAATGATGGATTTTTTTGTACGTCTCGCTCAATATTACTAATGTACGACTTAGAAACTCCGGACTTTTTCGCAAATTCGTTGACAGACAGCCCTTTTCCTACACGCAGCACACGGATTTTCTCCCCAATAGACATCATCCATTTTCCCTCACCTTCTTTGAAATTGACCTTCCATTCTCGTGTTCTCTATAAAGAATATTATAATATTTCGGTTCTTAAAAAGAAACACTGGAATTTGTTTACTATCTACGTTTTATAAACAAAATACTACTGATATCATGGATATCCTCTATTTTCATTTCTTTTTTGAGAACAAAAAAACAGCCAGGATAACTTTCCCTGGCTGTTCAACCCTTTTCCATTTGATATTTTCGTCTGAACTCTTTGGGACCGATGCCCTCCATACTTTTAAAAACTCTCGTGAAGTAGCTTTGGCTGTTGTATCCGAGCAACGTACTGATATCCATCAACGAGTGCTGGGTGATCAAAAGAAGCTCTTTCGCTTCCTTAATGCGTTGCTGGTTAATGAAATGAGTGATGGAAACCCCTTTCTCTTTTGTAAACAACCCTGACAAGTAGTTGGGATTTACTTTCAACGTTTCTGCGATGCTCTTCAGTGTGAGCTCCTTCGTCAAATTCTGAAAAATATATTTCTGGGCTCGTTCGACAAGTGGCGAATGGGAAGGCTGTTCATCGACCTTTTTAATCCGATCTAAAAAGGATTGCAGAATGTTCAGTTCGAGAGATTTTAGATCTTCCACTGTAATCTTTGACTCTATGAAATTGATATAGAAGTCACAAAGGGAATTGACTTCATCCTGTTGAGCTCCTTTTTCAATGCATATGTAACCTAACTCCGATACAAGACGGATGATATAATTCTTCAATGTTCGCACGTCAGGGTTGATGAGAGCTTTTTCTCTGTGCGCTTGATACTCTTCCAAAGCTCGTGCATCCCCTTTTTTAAAGAGATCAATAAAATGTTGTTTCGAAGCGATGATTTCAGGGTATGCGTGAAGCGACTGTGTAAAAGTTTGATATTGGCTGCGGATTTTTTCTTCATCGAGTGCATATCTTACTTTCTTTTCTTTTTTCGGAAATAGTTGGTTAAGCAACCGTTTAACCGACTGTATCTGAACTTGATTCAATATAGGAAGCTGTTGGTAATATTGAACGAACTGTTCTTCGTAAGTCGCATCAAGATCATTCATGACAAGACTCATCTTCACATGTTTTCTTGATACATCCTGTTGCAAAAATGGACCTACACCTAACACATATTCTTTTCCTTCCACCTCCATGGAATATAGAAAAAGATGTTGATCATAAGGGTCTGTAAACATCTGAATGGTGTATGGACGTTTTCTGCTCTCATTGATATAACTTCTATGTAAGTCTCTTAGCACGGATGGTGGTTTTTGAAAGCTGTCAGGAAAATGGTAGGACAATTTGTTACGGTCGTTAATTAACAAAACCGGGGTGTTTAGAGCGATGGAACAATCCTTTAATAAATTTATAATTTCATATTTCGTCATGATAGACCCCTCACTGCGTCATAATACTCATTACTTCTATCATGTCAAAAAAAGAACACCCTTTCAAGTAAAGGGTGTCAAACCGTCTTTTTTTGTTTTTGATTCTTTTGTAAAAAGCGTTTGACCTCTTCCGTACTTAATCCCAGCGCTTTCGCTTCCTTTAAAAGTGTAACCCACTCGTCATCCAACTTACTCTCTCTACGCATCGTCTCCATCCGGACAACCTCCCCTATACTGGTTAGATCTGATGAGGTGAGCTTCATGAACGATCGTAATCTTTATTCACATGAGCTCCGTGCTCTCGGCTAATCGTTTATTAATTACTATTATAATAGATGGGTATAGATGGAAATTTAACATTATTCACTTTTTTATCACAAATTTCAGATAGTTTTCTGATTTTTCTATAAATTTATTGTAGTATTATGTAGAATAGAGTTTCTGTAAAAATGCCCAGGTATGAGAGCTGTCATACCTGGGTACTTTTACGTGTACATGTTATTCCATTTTTCAGTGAGAAGACGGAAGGCGTCTTCATCATTTTGATCGATCGCCTTGTCGATGAGGCGTCGAAGGTTGTTTTTTTCTAATTCACGGATGATTTCCTTCACTTCTTTAGATGATTGCTGACTGATTTCGATCCCCTCTTCATAATACGGCGACACAATCGAATGAAGGTGCTTGATAAACTCAGGCAGTTGGAGTAAATCGGAGACAGAAACATAAACCATTTTCTTGCCCCGTTGAAAGACGAATATATCGAAAACGTTATGCACCCGTTGACGATTGCGGTCGATTATAATTTCTCTTGATTCCATTGGGATGAACTGATACAACTCGTTGTCAATAAATAGCGAAAAGTACTGGTAGGCTAGAACGACTCGAATGAAGCGTTTGTCTTCTTTAACATAGTATGGTTTAAGCATTTTTATGTTCAACATGGGCCCACCCCTTTTTCATTAAATCTGAATTTTCAGTATTTTATTCTATTATCGCGTATTTGTCAACAAAATGAAAGCGATTAATACGGAATGGGCTGTGGCTGATCGTTTGTTTTGAAGATGGTGTCGGCGGGTGGGTGCATAGTGACCTAAGGATGATGGATAACGACCTAACTGAGCAGCATAGCGACTTAACGCTGGTGGATAACGACCTAACGAAGCACAATAGCGCCCTAACGTAGGTTCATAACGACTTAACGTAAATCCATAATAAAAAAACCTCGATGCCGCGGGAAACGGAATCGAGGTTTAATGATTTAGATGAGCGCATGCAAGCGTTCGTTAACGGTTGCTTTCACTGCGGCCAGTAGTTCTTCACTTTCTTTTCTAGTCCCGGACTTCACACCGTAATAAAACTTGATCTTCGGCTCTGTGCCTGATGGGCGTAAGCAGAACCAGCAATCGTCTTCAAGGATGAATTTGACGACATTGGATGTAGGAAGATCAATTTCCTCTTCGGTTCCGTTCTGGACATGTTTACGAATGGTCGTCGCGTAATCTTCGATAGCAACGACTTTCTTTCCACCCGCTTCTTTGATTTCCGCGTTACGGAAGTCATCCATGATAGCTTGGATTTGTTCAGTCCCTGATTTCCCTTCGAGCTTCATGGACTGAAGGTCTTCCAAGAAGTAGCCGTGTTTTTCATACAACTCATCAAGAGCGTCCAGCAGCGTTTTGCCTTGATTCTTCCAGTGTGCACCAACTTCTGCTGCAAGGACAGCGGCCTGGACGGCATCTTTGTCACGGGCAAAGTCTTTAACTAGATACCCGTAGCTTTCCTCATAACCGAACATGAACGTGTGCTCCCCACTTTGTTCATATTCACGAATTTTTTCACCGATGAACTTGAAACCTGTCAGCGTATCAAGGGAACGGATGCCGTAGGAGTTTGCGATGACCCGACCGAATTCAGACGTTACGATCGTTTTGATCAGGAGACCGTTTTTCGGCAATTGTTCGGATTGCCCGAGAATATAATCCAGTAAAAGCGCTCCAGTCTGGTTTCCTGTAAGGACGACATATTCGCCTTTTTCGTTCGGAACAGCAATTCCAAGGCGGTCGGCATCAGGATCTGTCGCCATCAATAAGTCAGCACCGATGGCTTTCCCTTGTTCAATCGCCATTTCGAAGGCCTGGTGTTCCTCAGGGTTCGGAGATGCGACAGTAGAAAATTCAGGATCCGGCTTCGCTTGCTCCTCTACGATATGGATGGAAGTGAACCCACTTTGCTCCAGTCCTTTTTCCACAAGATCACGGGCCGTTCCGTGCAGTGGTGTGAACACTACGGATAGGTCCTTTTTGATATCCGGTTGGACCGTAACACCTTTGAGTGCTTCAAGATAGGCAGCATCTACCTCATCATCAATCCAGCGAAGCAGTCCTTTTTCTTCAAGTTCCTGCTGATCAGCCGCTTCGACTTTCAATTCGTTTTCCACTTTGTTCACAAAATCGATCATGATTTCCGCCTGCTCAGGAGGAAGTTGACCGCCGTCCTCGTTGTAGGCTTTGAAACCATTGTATTCCGGAGGGTTGTGGCTTGCCGTTACGACAACGCCTGCAGCCGCGTTCAAATGACGGACAGCAAACGATAATTCCGGTGTCGGTCTTAAGGACGTGAATACGTAAGAAGGAATGCCGTGGTGACCAAGGACACGAGCGGTTTCAACAGCAAACTCCTTGGACATATATCGAGAGTCATAAGCGATCGCTACGCCCCTGTTGGACAAGCCCTGGTCATTGACATACGTAGCCAGACCCTCGGCTGCTTTTCTCACCGTGTAGATGTTCATGCGGTTTGTTCCTGGTCCGAGCTTTCCGCGCATTCCACCTGTCCCGAATTCCAGGTTCTTGTAGAAAGCATCTTCCAAAGATTGCTCATCTGATGTTAGTTCTTCTAGATTTGATGCAAGATCGGCATCAAGTTCGGTAAATTCTTTCCAACGGTTGTAATCATTTTTCCACATGCACAACACTCCTTCGTGATTATTTTTCTTTAACTATTTAGGGAAGTCATTTTCTAAGAGCGGAATTTTGATTAGTAACAGGGGAGTCAGCCCACCCCGACATAGGATTCCTACTCGTTCTTCTCTAGTTCTTTTCATTCGCCACTATTTGGTGGAATTCCTGTTTTTTCGGCGCATTTAGATAGAAATCTTTTCATTTTCTTAACCTTTTACACCGAGAGCTAATAAACTATGTAACCGCTCCTATTATTGTAACATTTAAGTAGGAGGGGGCTCTTATGGAAATATCTGTATGACCTGGTACACCTTTTATTACCATCAATAGACTAAGGCCTGTTTATGGGGTTCTATTATACGAATTGTTGATGGTAATATTTGTATGACCTGGTCACCTTATCATTTACATAAAGAAAAGAAGGCCGCTGTGGTAGGCTAGCGGCCTTCTTCCTTTCCTGCTCCATGTGTGATTTTAATCTGAGGGGAAAAAATTAAGTAGGGATTTGTGGATTTCACCACAAACTTCCATATGCATCGTATCTTGATTACAACTATATTCCTTTTCTCTGTGCACTCGATAGGCCGTCCTCATGCCTTCTCGAATAAATTCATCTTTTCTCGTATATACACCCCATTTCTGTACAAGATCATTAATGTAACGATCGTAAAGCATTAATGAAATCGGCAGCATCGGGGGTTCCCCATATTTCATACTTTCCACCTCCTGGAATATATTTTCATATTAGTTATAAAGTACCTGCCGAAAATAGTCAATATCTCCTAATCTTCTTCTTTATTCGACCTTACAAACTTTACAATAAATTATTCTAAAAAAATGTATTTTCTCCTTAATATATATTAAGAATTTAGTTTCTTTGCATAAAAGCGGGCATAAAACTCTTTTTTCAGCTTTTCATTAACCAATTGTAAATGTTCCGTAAATTCGTTTAATCTATCTTCCATAATATGTATAACCAGGTCACTATAAAAAGCGTCTATAATGGGAAGTTTGACTTCCATTTATTGGTGTACCAGGTCATACAATATTTGGATAATTGAATCGTCGGATAATTCGGTCTTGTGCTTCAATTTCCTTTCCGTTACAATGTCCTTTATACAAAGAATAATGTTTATTTCAAGTAGACAAGGAGTGTGAACGATGAATAAAGCCATTACCGTAGGACTACTAGGACTTGGTACGGTCGGAAGTGGAGTGATTGAGATCCTCCGCGATCATAAAGAACGCATTGAACATAAGACAGGGTGTGATGTCACGATTAAGTCTGTGCTTGTCAGTGACATGTCTAAGCCCCGCGAGGTTCCGGCTGAGACCCAGTTGACGGATCAGTACCAGGATATTACGAGAGATCCGGAGATTGATGTCATCGTAGAGGTGATGGGTGGGATCGATCACACGCTTACTATATTATTAGAAGCGATTGAACACGGAAAACACATCGTGACAGCGAACAAGGACCTTGTCGCTCAGCACGGGGAACAGCTTTTCGAAGCATGCCAAAAGCATAACTGTGACTTGTATTATGAAGCGAGTGTGGCAGGCGGTATTCCAATCATCCGCTCGATCATGGATGGCTTGTCCTCCGATCGTATTACAAAGATGATGGGAATCGTCAACGGGACGACAAACTACATTATGACGAAGATGGCCCAGGACGGCGTTGATTTTGACAGCGTCCTGAAGGAAGCGCAGGATCTTGGTTTCGCGGAAGCGGACCCGACGGCTGATGTGGACGGTCTGGATGCGGCTAGAAAGATGACGATTCTATCAATCTTAGGTTTTTCTATGCCTTATAGTTTAGAAGATGTGGATATCAAAGGGATTCGCGGTATTTCTTCTGATGATATTACCTACGCGGAAGAGCTGGGGTATCGCATCAAGCTTATCGGCATTGCGGAAAATAACCATAATGGAGTTTCTGTCAGTGTCGAGCCGACATTGCTTCCAATTCAACACCCGCTTTCTTCTGTTAATGATGAATTCAATGCGGTTTATGTGTATGGGGATGCTGTTGGAGAAACAATGTTCTACGGACCAGGTGCCGGTAAACTTCCGACAGCAACTGCCGTTGTCGCGGACTTAATCGCCGTATTGAAAAACATCCGCCTTGGTACGACAGGTACGGCGTATGTACAGCCGCAATTTCCGAAGCAGGTTAAAGCGAAAAAAGATCAGCTGACGAAGAAGTATATCCGTCTTCACGTCGATGACAAAGCTGGAATGCTGAACGACCTGACGAACATTTTCGCTCAATACGACCTCTCCTTCGATCAGTTCACCCAGCGTTCCACCGACCAGGAAGGTGAACGTGAATTGATGATGGTGACTCATCAGGTGAGTGAGGAAGATTTTGAAAAAGCGATTCAGGACATTGAGTCGCTCGATTCTGTAAGAAGTATCGACAGCATATTCCGTGTAGAAGGAGGAAACTGACATGTGGCGTGGATTGATTCATGAGTATGGAGAGTTTTTACCCGTTTCCGAAAAAACACCAAAGCTGACGTTGCATGAGGGGAATACTCCTCTCCTTCCGATTCCGTCCATCTCGCAGGACCTTGGAATTGAAGGCTATGTAAAAATTGAAGGAGCGAACCCGACAGGCTCCTTCAAGGACCGCGGTATGGTGATGGCGATGGCAAAAGCGATCGAGGAAGGTTCAGAGGCTGTCATTTGTGCTTCAACAGGGAACACTTCCGCTTCGGCTGCTGCGTTTGCCGCACGGGCAGGGCTGCGCTGCATCGTCGTCATTCCTGATGGGAAAATCGCAGAAGGAAAATTGGCGCAGGCGGTCATGTACGGCGCGGAAATTTTTGCAATCAAAGGGAACTTTGATGACGCTCTTCGTATGGTCCGGAAAATGGCGGAAAATGAGCCTGTCACACTCGTGAACTCTGTGAACCCTTACCGCATCGAAGGTCAGAAAACGGCCGCATTCGAAGTCTGTGATGCCCTTGGCTCTGCACCGGATATTTTAAGTATCCCTGTCGGTAATGCCGGAAACATTACGGCGTACTGGAGAGGGTTCAAAGAATACAATGAGCGACATGGTTCAGGTCTGCCACAGATGATGGGCTTTGAGGCGAGTGGTTCTGCCGCAATTGTACGTAACCAGATCATCGAAGATCCGGAAACACTGGCGACAGCGATCCGGATCGGTAACCCGGCAAGCTGGGATAAAGCATTGAGCGCACGCGATGAATCGAATGGTCTGATTGATGAAGTGACGGACGAAGAAATCGTTGAAGCGTATCAATATTTAGCGGAAAAAGAAGGCGTCTTCGCTGAACCAGCCTCCTGTGCTTCCATCGCAGGTATGATCAAAAAAGTGAAAGACGGCACGATTCCACAAGGTTCGAAAATTGTTCATGTGTTAACAGGGAATGGGTTGAAGGATCCAACCACAGCGATGGAACAGAGTCCGGTCAAACCGACGCTCATTGAAAATGACTACAATATTTTCGCTTCTGCTGTGACAGGTGTCCAATCATGAGCCGGTTTCAAATCCGAGTGCCTGCAACATCCGCAAACCTTGGCCCGGGATTTGATTCCGTCGGCATTGCCCTATCAAAATACGTGACGCTTGACTGTCAGCCGGCCGATGAGTGGTTTTTTTCCGTTCCTGAAGAAGACCAGCCCTATATTCCTTCGGGTAAAAGCAACCTGATTTATAAAACAGCGTTATTTACTGCAGAAGCCATGGGTTATGAAGAGCTTCCGGCGACCCATGTGGAACTGACGAATGATGTGCCGATCGCCCGCGGACTCGGGAGCTCATCGACCGCCGTCGTCGGTGGAATCGAACTGGCCGATCATCTCCTCGGGCTCGGCTTGAGCCGTTATGAGAAGTTCAAAATCGCCTGCGAAATCGAGGGCCACCCCGACAATGTAGGGCCTGCGATCTTTGGCGGTATCATGGTGTCCAATTACGATGGCGAGCATTTGGATTATGTCCATTTTACAGAAGGAATGGATGATTTGACCTGGCTCGCGATCATTCCGGACTATCATTTGGAAACAGAAAAAGCACGTGGGTTGCTGCCTGTGGAAATGGACTACAAACAGGCGGTCAACAATAGCGGGAGTGCCAATGTCCTCGTCGCCGCATTAGCTACGAAAAATTGGCCACTTGCCGGCAAAATGATGCAGAGCGACCGCTGGCATCAGCCTTACCGGCAGGTTCTCATTCCCGGCTTTTCTTCTTTTAAAAACATCCTGGAAAAAGAACAATCGCTCGGCCACTACATCAGCGGGGCAGGACCGACCACCGTCGCCCTTTTTGATGAATGGGATGATGGTAAACGGAAACGGCTTGATTTGGCTCTGGATGATTACCAAGTCGAACCGCTCCAAGTGAATCTGAGTGGTGCCGAAACATTCGTATTAGCTCCTGAAAAATAGCAAAGAGAACCAGCTGGATCATCCGCTGGTTCTCTTTTTTGCTTTCTTTTTAAAAGTTTCCCATTTCTGTGGATCGTGCTTTTTGGTGCGACCTGCGCTCCCTTTGGCGCGACCTGGCCTTCCTTTGGCGCGCTATATATCAGAACGAACATCCAGCATTAACGTTTAAGAATCCTTTTTCTTAAGAAAAAGAAAAAAAGCAAGCAGACCCCGATCAAACCACCTACACTATCCAACACCACATCCCCAACATAGGGTGTGCGGTTTGGCGTGAGCGACTGGTGATACTCGTCAAAACAAGCATAGAGAACGGTGATTATGTAAGAAACGATCACCTTTCTATTAAAACTCCAATTAGTGTTGTGATGAAGAGCGAGAAATGTTGTGACCATGAGGAGGAAAAATACGGCCAAGTGGGCGGCTTTCCGAATGAGAAACTCAAGCATTCCATCGACTCCACGGTTTTCTATATTGATCGTCTCCCCGTAATAGGTAAATTCAATCAGAGACAGAAATGGTTTTAATAGGTCCAAATTCATATAAAAATTCATTGTTGGACGTAGGTCTTGTTGTTCATAAGGTTGGGAAGAAAAGAAAAAAATCAACCCCATTACACCCAGGGGTAATAAACTATAAATAATTCTCTTAAACAAAATAAGTCACACTTTCTATTATCATTTCTTTTGACATACCTAATAGTTTACAACAACTGTAAGTAAATTTAAAAGATTTAAAGAATTACTAACTCCTACTATTATTATGAGTGAAATTTGTATACAATGTTACTAGAAAATAAAAAGGGGGATTCGAAATGGCGAAGAAGAGTAAGCAGTACGACTATGACCTCAGCGAAGTAAAGCGTCTGATCGGCGAGACAGATAAAAACTACCGAGAAATCGCTGCTGAGACAGGATGCCCGTATGCGAGCGTCGTGTATCACGGTCGTAAGATTCGCGGACGCGTCAATCGTATGCGTCAGGAAGATATGATTGAAGAACAACCACAATCGTTTTTGTCTATTAAAGAAGATCAAAATACATCAGAGGATGCGACTATGTTGTCTGGCGGGACGACGCTGAGCATTTCCAGAAATGACGTCCATATCCAGGATGCAGAGCAAGAAGCTGCTCGAATGATTAAAGCGGCACGCGCCTTGGGACTGAGCAAAATTAACATAACTATTAATAGATAAGCGCAAAGTCTCGGGGTCTTCTCCGGGGCTTTTTACATGTTCGTTCCAAGTTCCTTCAGTTTTTTTCTTGCGTGTCTGCCCCAGTTTTTCACGGCGTCCGGGGTTACTTTTTCCAAATGGGCAATTTGCGCAATGGAACGGTCCATGATGATATAGTGATACACCCACTTCCACTGGTTAGGTGTGAGGCTCGCCTTCACCTGTTTCCATAGAAGTTCATCCGTAATCTCGTCTTCCCATGTATCGCGCCCTTCCTGCACCATCTGCTCGGCGATCTCTTCTTCCTGTTCATACGTTCTTGAGTCTTTGCGAATTTTATCAATCAAGGCGTTGCGGACTTTCCAGTGCATGTATGACTTCAATGTTCCCGCTTCTGGGTCGTATGTACGGTAGGCATTCCATAAGGCAAAAAGACCTTCGGCATAGAAGTCTCCATTTCTGTCCCAGATGTTCAGCTTATGAATATGGTAATGGATCAAATCTTCACTTTCTAATACTAGTCTTTCAAACATTTCATCTGTGACCATGACACAACCTCCTACTAAATAATCCTTCATACTATAATCGATAGAAAAAAGGATTTTGGTGTCATGATTTTGCAAATTTTTCAATTTTCTCTAGGGGAAAATTGATTTTCGCTTCCCATTCATTGGGAAATACAGGATAATAGATATATAGAAAGGAGTGTGTCATGAAAGATTCTATCCTCGAATTCCATGAATATCAACGTCTTATCCATTCCTGCCTGCGTCGTTGGAAACTCCCTGAGCCCTATGAAGACTGCCAGCAGGAAAGCTACCTCATTTACGCGCGATGTGTGGAAAGGTATGACCCCGAACGAAGCAAATTCTCCACCTTTTTCTTTCAAACCCTCTACAGACATTTCCAAACGGAGAACCGAAAAAACCGTCGCGACAGGGAAGCCGTCCATTTCTTCTCCATCCAACAAAAACCACTAGAGAAAGATCCTCTGAAAGAGCCTCTTCTCCTTTTTGACATCCAGCATTACTCATCTCTCACCCTTAATGAACAAATCATTTTTGAACAAACCTATATCGGTTATACCGTGGCAGAAATTGCTCGCTTGTCTGGTAAAAGTCCTTCTACTATTAAAAGAGCCCGGAAACAAATTAAAAGGAAAGTATCCAGCGGTTTATTAGCGGAATAAAAAGGGAAAGTACTATTATCCTAAGAAAAACGGAGGAATCCTCTTTGGAACAAACGTCCCGATCCTTGTTTCCTCTTGCGAATATTTGGCTCGATGATGCGCCTACAACATTCACCCATGCCTTCCTCGAGCGTTTGGCTTATGAATGGATGGTTGAAATCGTCAACCCTTTTCCCCTGCCCCTGTTAGAAGATCGAGAACTTGTACTCGACATCTCCATCGAACAAACCGACGGCACACTATTTGCCCACCTCCCCATTCAGTCCTACAGCATCGAAGCTGGCAATGAATTCACCGTCTACCGTTTTCACATGTATCCACCGGAATGATCGTGATTTTCCTCCACGTTCCATAGAATGTTATAATGAAAGCGACGTTTTATGGAAAGGAAGAGACGATGCTTTATCTCGGTTTTGCCGGATTTTTTCTCATTTATTTAATTCTGGGATGGTTCACGAACGCCATCGAAATGTCGACGTTCAGCGCCATCTTCAGTGTCGCGTTTCTATGTCTGAACCTCTACATGTTCTGGAAAGAAAAGAAAAAACAAAGCTCCACATAAAAAAGATCCGTCTAAAACGACGGATCTTTTTTGTTGCAAATTTAAATTCGGAATCATCTCGGAATTATAAATGGAATTATTTGTATGACCTGGTACACCAGAAATTGTAAGACCTGGTACAACAATATTTGGAAATGATGCAGGAGTTTGAGTGCTTTTGTCGAATAAAGGAGAGGTGTGAATTTGAATGAGGAAGGATTGATGTTATGCGTAAGCGTCGATGGTTTCCAAAAGCCTGGTACCATATTACGGCCAGAGGAAACCGAAAAGCAGATATTTTTTATGATGAGAAAGACAGGTATAAGTATTTAACACTGTTACAGGAAGCTAAGCTTTCCCATCCGTTCCACCTCCACTCTTTTTGCCTCATGTCCAACCACGTACACCTTCTCATCGAAACGATCGAACTTCCACCAGGTACCTTCATGAAAGATCTCCACTCCCAATACTCGATGTATTTCAACAAGAAATATGGCTATGTTGGTCATCTTTTCGAAGGCCCCTATAAAGCGAAGCTTGAGAATGATGTGAATGCCGTACTTCAAGTCAGCCGCTACATTCACTTGAACCCTTGCCGGGCCCTCATCACCTTTCAGCCTGAAGACTACAAGTGGAGCAGTTACGCCCACTACTTATCCCCCACTCCTTATTACTCCGAGTTCGTTACAACCTCTACCATTCTCTCTTACTTCAAAGACGTGAAGCAGTATGAAGTTTTTGTGCAACTGGAAAATAAAGCAAGACCTGGTCACCCAAGAAATGGGTGACCAGGTCTTACACAAAATACCAATTAAGGCTGAAGGAAGGTTTCAACTTCTTCTAGGGCTTGGGCGGCGTCGGGACCGATGCAGGTGACTTCGATTTCGTCGCCTTCTTGCAGCCTCAAGTTGATCAGTCCTAAGAAGCTTTTCAAGTTAGCTTCGTGCACGCTTCCCTGGACAACTTTCTTCAGAATGATTTCTGAATCATAGCGTTGGATGATCTGAGACAGCTCCATTATTGTTTGAGTTTCTTTCATGTGTACTTTCACATCTTTGGATACTTTTTCGCTCATTTCTTTACTCCTCCTTTAAATGAATAGGTTCAATAGTATAGGTATGGTGACGATACTGAATAACGTCGTCACTAAAGTGATGCTTGAAACAAGGTCCGGCTTCGAGTTGAACTGGACGGCATAAATCGTCGTCGTTGCAGCCGATGGCATCGCAGCAGAAACAATCAGCACAGCGGCCATCATGTCACTCATCGGCAATACTAATGTCAGAACGAAAGCGATGAGGGGTGAACCTATCAAACGAAGGGTCGTCGCATAAGAAACTTTCGGCCACTCCAGGTTTCTCAATGGAATTCCTGCAAGCTGCATGCCGAGTACGACCATCACCATCGGAACCGTTGCCGCTGCAAGCAAGTCGATGCTGTTCATGAGGTTCTCAGGTACGGGCACTCCCCCAAGATTCATCGGAAGCGCAACAAGTACCGCATACGTCGGCGGCATTTTCAAAACAGAAAGCAGTGCCATTTTCAGGCCTGAGGTGCCTTTAGCCGCATAGTACACCCCGAAAAAGTTCATAATGATCGCCTGTAGGACCATGAAGGAAACAGAGTAAACAAACCCTTCTTCACCGAAAGCAAACAGAATGATCGGTACGCCGTAGTTCCCGGAATTCATGAACGCCGTTGATAAAATCAACCCGCTCTCCATGCTCTGGTCGTAGTTTTTCACTTTACTGACAATCTTGTTGATCCCAAGAATGCTGAAAAGCAACAGCCCGGAGAAGACGAGCATCATCAAATATTCTCCATTCAAATCCGCTTCGTAAAATGTCTGGAATACTAAGCACGGCAGCATTACGTACAGAGCGATCGTCGATACGGATTTCACATCTAATTTAGCGATTTTTTGTATGGTAAAGCCGGCTCCGAAGATCAGAATAACCGGCAATACGACTTGGATGAATACACTCATAACAAAATTACCGTTCGGCTGCGTCCCGCCATCCATTAGACAGCGTCCGCACCGCCTTTCTTTTTTAACTGATTGATTTCATTATACTAACTTTTCATTCTTCCACTATAGCTCCTGATTGTGGAAGAATCAGTTTCGAGATGTTTGTGTGGGGGGATCGGGGCGGCGGGGGATGACTCGCTTTCCGCGGGAGCGCGTTGAGCCTCCTCGGACTACCGTCCTGCGGGGTCTCACCAAGCACTCTTTTCCCACAGGAGTCTCCCCATCCCCCACCGCCCCTTGCCATATATGTATCTCGAAACCACTTCAACCAATAGCGAAAATTCTAATAATAGACTGTAGATACAAAGAGAGAACATTCTACTTTGAAAGCCTGCTACAAAGCGCTTTATTACTTAAGGATACAGATGGTGGAAGACACTCATCCTGGGCAAAAGGGTTCGTTTCTCCTGTATAGCGAATGGGGTGGTTGGGAAGCTGCGAG
This sequence comes from Halobacillus trueperi, assembly GCF_003386945.1. NCBI lineage: Bacteria > Bacillati > Bacillota > Bacilli > Caryophanales > Bacillaceae > Halobacillus > Halobacillus trueperi. Next base: position 78,783 of record NZ_QUAE01000009.1, read on the forward strand.
ACTCCCGCGGGAGAAGGAGATTGGCGAGATCCCGCAGGGCTTTAGCCCGAGGAAGCTCGCCACCACTCCCCCACAGGAAAGCGAGTAGCTTCCCAGCCACCCTTGACGCTCAACTCAGCAACGAACCCCAAAACACCTCAAACTCAAGTCTTATAACAATCCAGCCATAAACCGAAAAACCCCTTGCCTAAAAGCAAGGGATCTCGGGTGACGTACAAGGAGGGTCAGTCCTTTTTTCATCATTCAGCGAAGCTGATCAACCATAGAGATAACTCTGGAATAAACGTAATCATCAGTAACGAGAAGATCATCGCGAAAAAGTATGGGATGATCGCTCGTGACAGCTGCTCGATCGAGAGCCCGGAGATTCCGGATCCGACGAACAAGTTTACGCCAAGTGGTGGTGTAATGAAACCAATCGCCAGGTTCACGACCATGATGATTCCGAAGTGGATCGGATCGTAACCAAGGTTTACGGCAATCGGAAGCAAGATCGGCGTCAAAATGATGATTGCTGCCAGCGTATCCATGAAACATCCGACAATGAGCAGAAGCAATGTGATCAACAGAATAAGAATGATCTCATTCTCCGAAATGGACAACATGAAGTTGGCTACTTGTGTCGGGATCTGCTCGATCGTCAACAGACGACCGAAGGCTGTTGCGGATCCAACAATGATGAGGACAGTCGCTGTCGTCAAAGCAGAATCTGCGAAAATTTTCGGCATGTCTTTGATACTGAGTTCACCGTATAGGAACAATCCTGCAATCATACCGTACACAACAGCAATAACAGCTGCTTCTGTCGGTGTGAAAATTCCGCCGTAGATTCCACCCAGGATGATGACCGGGATGACAAGTGCCCATTTGGCTTCCCAGAATGTTTTTCCGATGTTTGCGAGGGACGTTTTCTCTGCCAGACCTTTATACCCTTGTTGTCTTGAATAAATGTACGCCCAAGCAAGAAGTGCTCCACCGACGATGAATCCTGGGATGATCCCTGCGATGAACATGTCTCCGATGGAAGCTCCACCCACAACTCCGTAGATGACCATCGGAATACTTGGTGGGATGATGACACCAATGGAACCCGCTGCAGCTACAGTAGCTGTCGCGAACTTTTTATCATATCCTTGTCTTACCATGGCAGGAATCATGATTCCACCGATGGCTGCAACGGTAGCCGGTCCGGAACCGGAAATCGCCGCAAAGAACATACATGTAACGATGGTCGCCATCGCAAATCCACCCGTTTTGTTACCAACAAGCGCGTTCGCGAAGTTGAACAGTCTTTCGGATATGCCGCCTTTCCCCATGATTTCACCTGCTAAGATGAAAAAGGGAACGGCCATTAATGGGAATGAGTCGACAGATGTGACGAGTTCCTTCATTAAGAACTGGACCGGAATGGCGCCAGTATAGAAGATGGTCGCAAGTGTCGATAATCCGAGAGCGATTCCAATCGGTACACTAAGCAAAAGGAAGAGGGCGAATGTCCCGAATAATACGATTGTTGTCATGATTCATCCTCTCCTTCCTGTTGCTGCATACGATCGCGTTCATCTGCGACATCGAGTTCTTTTTTTCCAATCAACATTTTAATCTGGACGATTAGGTTTTGTACCAGACGGATCGCTGTAAGGGCAAATCCGACTGGTGTCGCCATGTAAACAAGTCCCATCGGTATATGTAAGGCCGGTGACTGCTGGCCGAACGATAGTAACTGGGAAGCAATGCTGTAGCCATTGACGACAACATACAAACTGAAAACTAAGAATAGTAGATTCGCAATGATAGCTAGCAATAATTTTGCTTTTCCTTTAAGTAAAAGCAGCATGACGTCCACTTTGATGTGACGCTGCTTCTTCACTCCGTAACTGATTCCGATATACACTAACCAAATAAAGCAATACCGTCCAAGTTCCTCTGACCAGGACAATGAATTTCCTGACACACGCATTGCGACTTGCAGGAAAATGACACTGACCATGATGGTCGAGAAAATGACGAGCAATACTTCTTCAAATCTGCGGTCGATCGCTCGAATGATGTTCATTTTCTTCACCTCAACTGACCCTGAATGGAGAAGAATACGCTGCAGTCCCGCTACAGCGTACCCTCTGTCATTCTATTATTTTTGCGCTTCTTCAATTGCTTTGTAAACTTTGTCTACTGTTTCTTCACCGATCTTGCTCTTGTAATCTTCAATAACAGGAGCTACGGCATCGACCATTTCCTGGCGAGCTTCATCTGAGATTTCTGTGTACTCCATGCCTTCTTCTTGAAGCTGTTTCAAATACTTTTCGTTCGCTTCACGGTTCAACTTACGCTCATGCTTACCTGCTTCTACCGCTGCATCTTTCATGATCTTCTGCTGATCTTCTGTCAAACCATCATAGAAAGATTTGCTCATCAAGAATACGAATGGGCTGTAAATGTGGTGCGTGTTTGATACGTGATCTTGAACTTCATAGAACTTTTGAAGATAGATTGTTGCATAAGGGTTTTCCTGACCGTCAACCGTACCTTGCTGCATCGCTGTGAACAATTCTGTGAATGCCATTGGTGTAGGGTTCGCTCCTAGTGCCTTGAAGGCATCCAAGTGCAGATCGTTTTCCATTGTACGGATTTTCAAACCATCAAAGTCATCAACGGATGCTACCGCACGCTCACTGTTTGTAAGGTCACGGAAACCATTTTCCCAATATGCCAGCCCGACAAGGTTCTGTTCTTCCAGTTTTCCAAGCAATTCTTGTCCAACTTCACCATCTAATACTTCGTCCGCTACTTGTTCGTTAGGGAAAAGGAACGGAATGTCGAATACGCTGAATTCTGGTACAAAGTTCGCTAGTGGTGCTGTAGATGGAACAACTACTTCCTGTGTACCAAGCTGAAGCGCTTCCGTCATGGAACGGTCGTCACCTAGCTGACCACTGTGATATGTATCTACTTTGATCGCGCCGTCTGTTTTCTCTTCAACAATTTCCTTAAACTTCAATAGACCTTTGTACTGAGGGTGATCACTGTTCAGACCGATACCGGCTTTAATCGTTTTTGTTTCGCCGCTGTCACCTGAAGCGCTTTCACCTTCACCACTGCTCGACTCTGCTCCGCCGTTACCACAAGCAGCTAATACTGTAATCAAAAGGACCATCGACAATAAACCAAATAATTTCTTCATGTTCTACCTCTCCCCTTGTATATAAAATTTTTTTCACAAAGCTTGCGTGCATCCCGTCTTCCTAGTAACCGCTTTCAACAAAAAGCCAAAAAACAGGAATCGATTCCATAGAAAATAACTTTCATTTGTTCAAGTTCCACCCGCCTCTACATAGAAGCGCTTTCAAAGATTACCTAAAAAAAAGCTGTGGAAAACTCTGAAAATTATTTTCTGTAATTCTGATTATACAATAAATCTTTTTTAGTTCAATAGTTTTTTAGAAAAAAATTTCACCGACCCCAATATTTCTTTTGAAATAAATTTCATATACAATAAGAGAAAGTGGAAATTCGAAGGAGGAATCCCTATGATTGAAGCTCCCACGAAACACGTCATTAGCAGAATCCGTTCTTCTTATTCACAGTTCAGTGAAAAAGAAAAGCTGATCGCTGATTACATTTTAGAAAATACAGAAGAAATTGTTCACTCTACCATTAACCAGGTCGCGGATGATCTTATGGTCGCTGATGCAACCGTTTTCAGATTTTGTAAGCGCTTAGGTTTTAAAGGTTATCAGGCGATGAAGATTGCTTTAGCATCAGAAATCGTCAATCCGATTCAGGATATCCATGAAAAGATATCTGAAGAAGACACGGACTTTGAAATTACTGAAAAAGTTTTTCAAGCGAACATCCGGGCGCTCGAAACATCGCGTGATGTCCAAAACCCGCTTTCATTAAAAAAAGCGATGGAATATTTGGTTGAAGCCGATCGAGTGTTCTTTTTCGGAAGTGGTGGTTCGAACATCCTTGCTATGGATGCTCAGCACAAGTTTATGCGGACAGGTATGGAAGCGTATGCATACCCAGACACGCACTTGCAGCTGATGTCTGCCTCTCAAATGAGAGAAACGGATGTGGCGGTCGTCATTTCCCATACCGGATCGAACCAGGATATTCTCGATATAGTGGATGTTGCGAAGGAAAACAATGTGAAGATTATCGCCATTACGAACTTCGCTAAATCTCCACTGACAAAAGTGGTCGATTTGTCTTTATACACCGTCGCAGAGGAAACGGAATTCCGTTCGGAAGCCCTCGCTTCAAGGATCGCCGGCCTCTCGCTGATCGACTCCCTTTTTGTCAATTATAGTGTAAAAATGAAAGAACAAGCGCAAACCGCTACGCAGCGCATGCGTGATGCGATCTCAAGGAAGCGTGTGTAGAAAGGAAGTTTAAGATGAGTTATGTGATTGGATTAGATCTTGGAACGACGAGCGCGAAATCCGTCGTCTTTCATAAAAATGGTGAGGTTGCTGCTGAATATGAAGTGGCCTATCCTCTCTCCCACCCTGTCGTCGGGCATGCCGAACAGGACCCGCTTCAAATGGAACAAGCCGCACTTGAAGCGTTGAGTTTGAGTACACGATCCATCGAACGGGAGGACATTGTCGGTGTGGGAATCTCCGCTGCCATGCATTCTCTCATTTGTATGGATGAAAAAGGAGCGCCTCTATCGCCGTCAATGATATGGGCGGATGCGCGCAGCGCTGGTGAAGCATCCACGTTGAAGGAAAACCATCCCGATGTGTATAGGCGCACAGGGACGTCGCTTCATCCGATGTCTCCATTATCAAAACTACTATGGATGGAAAACAAACACTACGAACCACTGCAGAAAGCGGATTACTTTGTTTCTGTGAAAGAATTTTTGTTGTATCGCTGGTTCGGAGAAAAAGTGGTCGACTACTCGATTGCTGCAGCCACTGGTCTTTTCAACATTCACGAACACGAGTGGGATGAAGAAACACTGGCCCTTGCAGGCATTCGCAGCGAGCAGCTTTTCCAACCAGTCGAACCTACATATGTAATGAAAGGCATGAATGCGGAGCCCGCTGAAAAGTCTGGCCTGGATGCCGGAACTCCTTTTGTCATCGGTGGAAGTGATGGACCTTTGGCGAACCTTGGAATCGGTGCGATTCAACCTGGCGAGACAGCGATAACCATTGGTACGAGTGGAGCGATTCGTCAATTTTCCAGTGAACCGCTGCTTGATGATCAACAGGAAGTGTTCTCTTACAGCTTCACCAATGATTTGTGGATTACCGGCGGACCGTCCAATAATGGCGGCCTTGTGCTGAAATGGATCCAGCAACTGTTCTCGAATGAGGATGAAATTCCAGTAGAAGAACTGACGAAGCTTGCGAGTGAAGTGGAAGCTGGTGCAGGGAATTTGATTTTTCTTCCCTACTTGAACGGGGAGCGCGCACCGTTCTGAAACGCGGAAGCGAAAGGATCTTTTATCGGACTGACGCCTGCTCACGGCAAGGGTCATATGACGAGAGCAGCGATGGAAGGCGTACTATTTTCCATTTTACATATTGGAAGTGCCCTGGAGCGCCTCGGCAACAAGCATGACAAAATTTACGCAAGCGGCGGATTTGCCCGTTCAGAAATGTGGGTTCAGATGCTCGCAGACATTTTCAACAAGCGGATCGATATCCCAGTGAGTCACCAAAGTTCCGCCTGGGGCGCTGCCTGGGTTGCGTTGTACAGCCTCGGTCACGTGGACAGCTTAGCATCCATTAAGTCCTCCATTCCAATGAAGGAACATTATGAACCGAACGCTGAAAATCATGAGAAATACAAAGCCCTCTTTGAAGTGTACGAGTCTCTTTCAGGCAAACTGCAAACCGACTTCGAAAAACTTCACCGTATGTAATATGTAAATAAATGGTGTACCAGGTCATCCAATATTTGGATGACCTGGTACACCTATTTTTTCCATTATTTATTTGACGTTTTCTTTGAGCCAGTATTCACCGTCTTTGTATTCGATTTGTTCTGGGTAGCGGAGGTCTGTGACTTCATCCTGGGTTTGTTTGGATGGTGGTGCTGTCATGAGAGAGACAATGACGTTCGCTAAAATAGCGGCTGTCGCTCCGAAAACTCCGGCACCTGTATCGATGATTCCAAGAATCGTGAAGCCGCCGTATTTCGCTGCAAAAATGTATCCAAGCGTTACGGAAAGTCCGACAATCAAACCGGCAATAACCCCAGGTCCATTAGCCCGCTTCCACCATACCCCGAGAAGCAGGGCCGGGAAGAACGATCCGGATGCTAAGGCGAAAGCCCATGCAACGATTTGCGTGATAGCACCTGGCGGGTTCAAAGCGATCAGACCTGCTGCTACAGTAGCAAGGACGATCGACCAGCGTCCGACAGCGAGACGTTTTTTCTCACTCGCATTCGGATTGATGGAGCGGAAATAAATGTCGTGGGACAAGGCTGCGGAAATCGCAATCATCAAACCACCGGCCGTCGATAAGGCAGCCGCCATCGCACCGGCAGCCATCAAACCGATGACGAATATTCCTAGATTCGCAATCTCTGGTGTAGCCATGACGACGATATCATTACTGATGACAAGTTCCGACCACTGAAGGACGCCGTCACTATTATTATCCGCAAGGGAAAGCCGGCCGGTATCCACCCAGGCCTGTGTCCATGCAGGAAGATTATTCAATTGTGAACCAGCCACTTCGGTCATCAAGATGAAACGGGAAAAAGCGGCGTAAGCAGGAGCGGACAAATAGAGTAATCCAATGAATAGCAAAGCCCAGGCTCCACTCCAGCGAGCGGCTTTCATCGTCGCTACCGTATAGAAACGGACGATGACGTGTGGCAAACCAGCTGTTCCCGCCGTCAGTGTGAACATCAGGGCGATGAACTGCCATTTCGATCCTTCTGTAAATGGAACGATGTATTCAGAAATGCCCAACTCCTGATCGATCGTACGCATTTCCGAAACGACGTCCCCGTAAGAAATCCAAGGTACAGGGTTCTGCGTCAGCTGCAGCGACATGAAGATGACCGGAATCAAATACGCGATGATCAATACCAAGTATTGTGCGACCTGTGTCCAGGTGATCCCTTTCATACCACCCATGGCGGAGTAAAAAGCAATCAAGACGACACCGATCAACGTCCCAGTGACCGTGTTTATTTCAAACAGACGTCCAATAACAACCCCTGACCCAGATAATTGTCCAACCGAGTAGGTGAAGCTTATGATGATCGTTGCAACAGCCGCAATCAATCGAGCGGTGTTGCTGCGGTAACGGTCTCCGATGAATTCCGGCACGGTGTACCGTCCATATTTTCTTAACTGTGGAGCTAAAAGGAACGTAAGCAGCAAATAACCGCCTGTCCATCCCATAATGTATGCGAGTCCATCATATCCAAGAATCATGACCGTACCGGCGAGTCCAATGAATGAAGCCGCACTCATCCAGTCCGCTCCAATGGCCATCCCATTGTAAACGGGCGGTACCCCGCGGCCGGCAACGTAGAAATCTGATGTAGCCCTTGCTTTATTGTAGACAGCGATACCTATGTACAGAGCAAAAGTAGCGACAATTAAAGCAAGGGAGACTATAAACTGTACGTCCATATTTCTCCCCCTATCTTATTGGTTAACTGCTTGATTTTGACCGGAATCTTCTTTTGGAATTAAACCGAATTTTTTATCGACGACATCACTGATGATGGCATTGAAGAAAAGGAGTGCAATAAAGGTAACAATGGCTCCTTGGGCTCCCATGTAATAAGGAAGGGGAATGCCCATCACTGTAAAGGACTGAAGACTTTCGGCGAAAAGAACAACACCGAAAGATACGATTGCCCCAATGGCGAGATAGATAACAATCAAAGTCGTACGTAAACGGAAATACGCTTTCGCCTTCTGTGGATCCATCTTTTTCACAACGGTTCACCTCCCTTCGGATTATCCCCTTAAGTTAAAAATGAATTGTACTGTTTCCCAGAACGGCATCGGAACCATAATAATCTTGGCAAGAGCGACACCAAAGAGCGCAATGAACGGAACCGCCAGTAAGAAAGGCCGCTTCTTTTTCAGTGCGAAAACAACAGAAAGTACGGTTATGACAGAAAGAATAATCGGAATCAGCAACGACTCTACCCTCCTTTATGTAAGCGTTAACATAAGTGTGTAAAAATTTTTGAGAATATTTAGATTTAACTGAATATTACAACTTGTATTATTCTAAATTTCTCATTATTTGTCAACAGGTACGATATGACTAGACAAGTTTCGAGGATTTGCGTGGTTATCCACCATTTATGTGATGTCTCCGCGAGTTTGATTGATTTCTAAGCTACTTTGAATGATTTTTTCTCGAGGTTGATCGATTTCTACGCTACTTTGAGCGATTTTCGCTTGAGTTTGATCGATTTCCACACTTATCTGAGCGATTCTATTAAAAAGACCAGCATCCTACGAGGGATGCTGGTTACCAAACATCTTCCGCCATGTGTTTGGTCCGACGACGCCGTCCACTTTAAGACTGTGCTGTTGTTGGAAGGCACAGACGGCAGCTTCTGTTAATGGGCCGAAGTGGCCGTCATCCTTTGTGCCAACTACTCGTTGGATTCGTTGGACCACGGACCCTTTGGAGCCGAAGTGAACGGGATAGCCGGGATAGGTGCGTGCGTGGAGTCTGTTTGTCGTCAACGGGCCTGCGCTCCCGTCTACTTCCAACCCTTCCTGATGTTGAAAAGCGATGATCGCTTGTTTTGTTCGCGGTCCATAAATGCCATCAATCGGTCCGGGTTGGTAGCCTAATTTCTGAAGCTTTGTTTGAAGATCACGGACATTCTGGGATTTTTCCGGCCATTCGAGATGGGCATAATCTTTGAAGCTCGACCAGTCCCCACCCCACTGAAAACCGAGAGACTTAGCGATATCAGCTACGTGGCGCCAATCCTGATTCACCGTCCAGAACGCTTTTTTTCCATCTGAACTGACAAGGAAAAAGTCGACCGCCCGACCGCTGTGATGATTGCTTTTTCCGGGTTTGGAATAAGTAACGATGTTGCCGCTATGTCCATACCTTTTCCCGTTCCAATAATAGTCCGGACGTCCTTGTCCATACAGGTGAGCCTGTTCTTCATACGTGCGATGACCGGAGGAGATTTGAACAAAAATCCCATCCTTATAAGCTTGTTCGATCATTTTCCAAGCGTTTTCTTTCACAATCGGTTGAACGTTTCCCATTTTGTTCAGGCTGCGTTGTTTCAATGTGTCCACAGTAATCATTAAAATCCCTCCCTGCTTCTATAATCGAAACGGAGAGGGATTTGGTGTCAGGAAGCTTTCAAGTTTTTCAACACATTGAAGACGAAGGAAAAAATACCGAGGGATGTCACCGTTGCTCCGGTTGCCACAAGCGGCAGCAAGGCTTCATTTTCAAAAACGACGACGAAAAATAAGCCGAGCATCATTAACGGAAGACCGATGTTATGAAGCCAGAAATGAATTTTTCCCGATAACGATTTCGCAAGGATAGGAAAAGTATGATATAAAATACCTGCAAGCGTGAGGGCGGTCCATCCGAGTAAATTGATGTGGACATGAACCGGTGTGAGCGCATAGTCATGCGCACTCGACATGTAATAACCAATTGCGACTCCAATGGCAAAATAGACGACTGAAATTTTAATCAACGTAATCCCCATAAAGTCCAACCTCCTTTTTTCCCATATATACGCTGAATTGGTCTCAAACAGAATCATGGAATTCCGTCGGTGGTCATCGTAAAATGGAAGGGAATCTAATGAAGAGGTGAACGTCAATGAAAATAGAAATTTGGTCAGATTTCGTCTGTCCTTTTTGTTATATCGGGAAACGCAGGTTAGAAGAGGCATTGGAACATTTTCCAGGCAAACAGGTAGATATCGTCTATAAAAGCTTTGAACTTGATCCGAATGCCGAGCGCAACACGGGAAGAAACATGCATGAGAAACTTGCTGCTAAATACGGTCGTTCGATGGAAGAAGCTCGTGAGATGACGCAGAACATGACCGAGCAGGCAAAGATGGTCGGCCTTGATTTCCGCTTTGATTCCGTCGTGCCGACGAACACATTTGATGCCCATCGAGTCTCCCAGCTCGCCAATGAAAAAGGGGTGGGCAAAGCTTTTGCTGAACGCTTTTTCAAGGGAGTTTTAACGGATGGCAAAGATATCGGCGATCATGAAACGATTACAACGCTCGCGGTAGAAGTAGGACTCGACCGTGATGTCGTGGCTTCTGTCCTTGAAGGGGCGGATTATTCGGAAGCGGTTCGTCGTGAAGAAGCAGAAGCACAGCAAATCGGTGTGCAAGGTGTACCGTTTTTCGTCATCAACCGGAAGTATGCGGTCTCTGGAGCTCAGCCGACGGAAGTGTTCGTTCAGGGTCTTGAGAAAGCTTTTGCAGAGGAAGAACAGACGCCTGCTTTTGAGGATTTATCCAGTGAGAACGGAGCGGCTTGTACGGAAGATGGCTGTGAAGTGTCTGGGGAAGAAAATAAATAAGAAGAAAGCCGCGGGGTGCCCCGCGGCTTTTTTGATGTATGAGGTTAAGTCGTTACTTGCCTGAGTTAGGGCGTTATTCTTATTCGTTAGGACGTTACTCGTTAGCGTTAAGTCGTTATCCCTGCCCTTTAGGGCGTTAGATGATTCCCTGGAACGTTAAGATGGCTTCAGCGATGAGAGCAGAACCTAAAAATGTGCCAAGCATGACACAAACCGCGACCACAATGCTGCGCCATCCGAGTTTGACAAAGTCAGTCCAGGAGCGGCCGATCGCGATTCCTGCATAAGCGAGGATCGGTGTCGTGAGTGCAAGAAGTTCCACCTCACTTGTTGCGGAAACGATATATTCAGATCCCGGCATCCACGGCATAGAAAGGAGCACGCCGACAAGCGCCACGTAAGCGATACTTGGCAGCGAACCTGGAAGGACGTCCCCTAAGATTAATCCAACGAGGCAAATACCAATGAGAATAAGCATTCCAGGTACAGCGCTTGTTGGAAGGATTTCATAGCCAATCCAGTTTCCAGCAAGCGCAACCACTCCGAAAATCCCCAGCAGCAAAACCCATTCTTGTATATTTTTCAGCATCGTTTACGCCCCTTTCCTTACACTTGTGTTGTTTTTCTTCTTTGTCATGAGTTGATACAAACGTTCCGTAAGCGGCAGGCCGATAAAGATGCTCATATACAACCCTGTCGATAAGGATAAAAGGTTACTGGCCCCTGCAAAGGCGAGAATATCATTTTCCATTCCCGGAAAGGCCGCAACGAGAGAGCCACTGGCGGCTGCCATCATGCTTCCGCTTCCGATTCCAGAAGCCATTGCGAAAGATAACGGATGGAGCGGTGTCCACGTAGCAAGAAAACCGGAGATCAGCCCCATAAATACAGCTCCGAACACGGTTCCGAATATGTAAATCGCCATGACTCCGCGCCCTTCAGGTGAATTGAATCCATACTTGTCCATAATCAATCCTACATTCGGCTCACGCGCGACCGAGTGGGCCATCCCGATGCTTTCGCGTTTCAGCCCCAGCCAGACGGCTACAGGTAAGGCAATTAAAATCGTCCCGAGGTTTCCGAATTCCTGTAAGAGTAAAGCAGGACCCGCTTCAATGATCTGCGGAAGCGACGGACCGATGATGACACCGATTTTCGCAATGAGGACCGTGACACCAAGCACGATGAGCGGTTCCGCATTTTTCGACTGTTTCTCTCTGATCACTGGTGTGAAAAATAAAGCAAGACCAATAATGATGGCATAAAGCATCGGTAATAAAAGTACGACACCAGGTCCGACATTGAAGGAGTGTGTACCGATCGTTTCCGTTAGTAAAACGATGGCAAGTACTATGGCATGCAGCCTCCAATCTTTCCAAATGTTCGTCAGTTGTTGTTTCATCGATGATCCCCCCTAAAAAAAATAAATAATACTAATCATTATAATGTTCAGAAAATTTATTTCAAAGTCAATATTTGACAAAAAGAGAGGCCTCCCGCTTCACCCCTCCGGAACTGATTGAATAGCCTATGTAAAAAGAGGAGGCATTTTTATGGAATTGACAATGTCTCATTGGATTTACGGGTTATTCACACTTCTCATCATATTGACGATGATTTTCCGTAAAGGGGTCGTGCTCCCCACTTTACTCGGTACTTTTTTGGTCGCATGGATGTTTAATGGAAGTTTGATCAGCGGGTTTGTTGGTGTTTTCAATGCCAACCTTGTGGCGGCAAAAGAATTGTTCAATATCTTTTTGATCATCACCTTTATGGTCGCCCTGCTGCGTTCATTGAAAGATCTCGGGGCCGATACAAGGATGATCCAGCCGATTCAAAAAGTGATGATCAACAGTCATGTATCGTTTTTCATTCTCGTTGGGGTCACTTATGTCGTCTCGCTTTTCTTCTGGCCGACTCCTGCCGTTCCGCTCATCTGCGCGCTGCTGGTACCTGCCGCTATCCGTACAGGACTGCCTGCGATGGTGGCGGCGATGGCTGTGGCCCTTGCCGGACAGGGAATGGCGTTATCTTCGGACTACATCATCCAAGTCGCACCTGAACTATCCGCAAAATCAGCAGGGATCGATACGGGCAGCGTTATGGACCAGGCACTGCTTTTGTCATTGGTTACAGGTTTTGTAGCCATCGGCCTCGCCTACCTTTTCAATAGGAAAAGTTTCCGTACCAAAGATGACCCTCAGAACCAACAGGAAATTGTTCAAATGCAAGGACTCAAAGAAACAGAAGAGACGACAAGCTCACGCGTTCATGTCTGGAGTAAGGTTTTTGCCGTTCTCGTCCCGCTTTCCATGCTTGCCGTAATGATTTATATGGTTTCGACCAAGCTTGGTTCAGGACGGATGGGTGGATTTGAAGGCGGTAACGGAGCGGCCTTCATCGGCGGCGTCGCCGTTGTTTTATTGTTGCTTTCCAGTGTCGCGTTCGGAAAGCAGAAAGCGCTCGATGATGTGAGTGAGCATATTACTGAAGGGTTTGTTTTTGCTTTTAAAGCGATGGGACCAGTCATTCCGATTGCCGGTTTCTTTTTCCTCGGCAGTGGGGATTTTGCCAAAGATATTCTTGTCCTTCCTGCTGAATCCACCCCTTCCTTCTTGTTCGACCTTGTACAGTCAAGCCAGGATTATTTGCCACAGAGTGCCTTTTTGACCGCATTTAGTATTTTGATCATCGGAATCATTACCGGATTGGATGGCTCCGGTTTCTCAGGACTTCCGCTCACCGGTGCTTTATCGGCATCACTCGCAAACGGCACGATCGACGCTTCGACCCTCGCTGCTATCGGACAGATGGGATCGATCTGGACAGGAGGCGGGACCATCATCGCCTGGTCGTCCTTGATCGCGATCGCCGGATTCTGCGGCGTCCCCGTCATGGAACTCGTCCGAAAGAACTTCATCCCCGTCATGCTCGGTTTGATCGCCTCCACCATCGTAGCTTTGCTGCTGTTTTAGTTTCCTTTTTATGGTGTACCAGGTCATCCATATTCTGGATGACCTGGTACACCAAATTTTGTCAATCAATCTTTCTCCTTAATTATGCTCTTGGTTTGTATTTCTTTAGACACACGAAAGTTTTGGGAATCAGGATAGATATCCTATAGACTACCTGTTCATATGATTCATTTTTCTGAATATTAATGAAACCGATTTCCTTACATGTTATATTTTGGTAAGTATTTCTATTAGAGGGGGAAATTTGATGAATAAAAAACACATCGTTCTCAGTTCGGCTATGGCTGGGTTACTTGTCTTTTCTGCTACACCGACGACGTTTGCCCATGATATGTTTGATGATGCCTTTGTAGAGAAAGGGCAGGAGGGATCTCAAGCGCTTAATGAGATTCCTGTTTTGGAAGGGACGAAAAACGTGGGGAACTGGAACGAAGTCGGTTCTGCGCAGTTGAAAAAATATGACGGAGTACAAAATAATACCGCTGACGTATATGCTTATGACGGCTATGCTTATGTTGGTACACATACAAAGAACGGCGGCGAAGGTGGCGTTCGTATCTTTGATTTGAAAGACCCATCCAATCCTGTTGAGATCGCCAAGTTTGCCGATGACATTCCGGGCACATGGCAGGAGAAGGTCATCGTTAAAAAAGTGAACACGAAAGAATTCAAAGGAGATCTTGCTGTTGTAAGTGTCCAACAGCTTAACCGCAGCAACCCTGAATCCAAGGGCGGCTTTCTTTTGTATGATGTATCCAATCCTGAGTCCCCTGAAAAACTTGGTTTCTGGGAAATGGACAAGCGTGTGCCGGGTACCCATGAACTTTATCTGACAGTGAAAGAAGGAAAACCTTTCGTGTTAGCGGCAAATCCGTATGCGGATCTCTTAACACACGGAGAAGAAAAGGATTTTGCTTTAGTTGATGTCAGTGATCCTTCTGCTCCGCAAACGATTTATGAATTTGATCCGCGTATTCTTCCTGAAGTCGATGAAGACTTTGATGGATACAACTGGAATTCTCCTGATGGAAAAACACGCCCCGTCTTCAACCACAGTACGATGACGGATAACAATGGAGATACCGCCCTTCTTTCCTTCTGGGATCTCGGTACGATCATTCTCGATATCTCTGATCCTTACAACGTGAAGTTTGAAGGTCGGACAGACTATGCCCCGGACGTCCAGGGTTCTGCACACTCCGCTGCGCTTGCGAAAGGTGGGAATGTGCTGATTGAGACACGCGAAGTGTACAACCCTACGAAAGAAGGCTATGAAGAATCCTACGGCTACACTAGAATTTTTGATATTAAAGATAAGCAGAATCCTAAGCTTTTGAGCACGTTTAAGACAGAGCTTGTCGATGACGTGGAAGATGGCGTAACATTCGCTAACACCGTCCATGATCCTAAAGTTCATGGTAACACTTTGTATCTGTCCCACTATGCGGGAGGAATCCGCGCGGTGGATATCACAGATCCTGGCAACCCGGAGCAGGTTGGTGTTTATAATCCAGCAGGCGGTTATTTCTGGGGGACGTTCGTTGATCGGAACTACGTGCTTGGCTCTGACATGAACCAAGGTTTGAAAGTTTTGCAGAAGAATAACAGCAGCAAATAAAATTTGAAACCTCCCGTTCGTTCGGGAGGTTTTCCTTTTGATATCGATCAAAAATTCGGGATTATCACTCAAAGTCTTAAACTTATCAATCAAAACCTTGAACATATCAATCAAACTCCACCTGATATCACTCAAACTTCTCTACATATCCTTAAAACTAAAAAAAGTGCAGGAGCTCTCTCCTGCACTTTCTCTATCCCTTCACAATTCTACTTTCAAATGGACCCAGCTTTTCATTACCATACGACTTTTCCTTATCGCTGTGATTCATTAAAAATAGGTAGGAATCTCCACCGATATGACGGCGGTACACTTCCACATCGCGCTCCGATTCGATCGTTTCAATGCCGCAGTCACTCGTGACATCAGCAGCAATCTTCTCTAAGGCCTCTTCACTCAAGCCCCCACCGACGTAGTAGACGTTTCCTTTTCCAAACGTGTTCTTCGTGACGGCTGCGTACTCTTTGTAAAATTGATCCTGATACGAGTAAAGCGTTTCTGCTTGTTCAGGAACGAGGAGGTCGCGCCACACTGAAATGTGAGCGGGAACTTCAGCAAACGCTCCTTCCCCTTGCAGTTCAAGCTGGTGCGCGGCTGTTAAAGATTCGATTTCCTCCACGCGAGCACCGATCAGATCGCGGACTGGACCTGGCAGGACTTCACCAAGCCGGATGTTGTTGTCCTTGCCTTTCAATCCGGCACGATAGGAAAAGATGACGGTTCCGCCTTCTTCAGCGAAGGTACGGAGGCGACTGGCGAGTGCATCGTCCATTAGCTGCATGACTGGGACCAGTACGACTTTGTATGTACTGAGATCACGGCTGGCCGGGATGACGTCGATGTTCGTATTTTTACGGTAAAACGGGCGGTACAAACGAAGCAATTCTTCGTTGAAGTCGAAGTCTTTGCTCTGGATTTGTGAACGCCAGGACCAGATGTTGTCATAGTCATAGAGAACCGCAACGTCAGACTTGATTTCCGCGTTCAACAACTCGTCATACTCTTTGATTTCACTGAAAAGAGACTGTACCTCTTTATATTTGCGTCCATATACGTTGTCATGGTCGACGACACCGTAACAAAACTGCTCCGCGCCTTTCGTCATGCCACGCCAGCGGAAATAGAGCATGTTGGAGCAGCCGTGGGCAAATGCTTGATACGACCACATTTTCGCCTGATTCGGTCGTGGCAGGTAGCCGATGACATCGTGGCCTTGGGCTCCCATCAGTTCTTCGACGATCCAATAGTTTTGATCCAGCAAGCCTCGGTTGAAATCATGTGTCATGGCGATCGCTTCTGGAGGGATCGGTTTTTCGAGACCGCCCCACACCGGGTAGTTATCATAGGATACGAAGTCCATCGGCTTCACATTTTCCTCGTGGTCGAACCATTTATCGAAAAACCCGCCGGATACGTTCGTCGTCACCGTCTGATGGCTTCCTTTATGTTCGTTCACAATCGCCGTCATTTGATGGGTGAAGCCGTTGACAGAGGCGGAACGGAAGCGCGCCCACTCCAGTTTCAATGTCGGGTTGTGGGTCGTTACCGTCGGCTTCGGAATCGGGATTTCAGAAAAATCGTTGTACGTCTGGCCCCAGAAAATTGTTCCCCATTCGTCATTCAGCTGATCCACGCTTTCGTATTTGTTTTCCAAATATTGATGGAAATCGCCATGACACTGGTCGCAGTAGCACATGTCACTTCCTTCATGACCGAACTCATTGTCGATCTGCCAGGAGACGATGGCTTCTTCATTTTTATAGTGCTGGACGAGTTTTTCCGTAATCCCTGCCGCATACTGACGGTATTTGTCTGAGTTGAAACAGTATTGACGGCGACCGCCGAACACCCTCGTGTTACCGTTTTCATTTTCAGACAAAATGGAAGGGTGTTTTTGAGCGAGCCAGGCTGGAAATGTCGCTGTCGGTGTCCCGAACATGACATCCAGGCCGTGCTGTTTCGCTTTATCAATCACACGGTCAAAGTAGGAAAAGTCAAAGGCTCCTTCCTCTTTTTCCATAAGATGCCACGCAAATTCTCCGATCCGGATGATGTTTGCGCCCATGTCTTTGATGCCTTGTAAATCTTCATCTATCATTTGTTCCGGCCAATGTTCCGGATAGTAATCGACACCTAAATACGTCATTTATAAGCCTCCTGTCTCGATGTTCAATGTCCACATGTAAGAACCGTGGGCCGGGATGTAAGATACTTTGCCGATTTTTTCAGCAAGATACACATCGTCGTATACGCCTGTGCAAGGTTCCAAGGCGATATTATGCTCTCCACGGTAGCCGCCGCGCGTTTTCCAAACGCCGAGATACGGCACTTTATTTTCTGGAAAACGATACGTCAGTTTTCTGTTCAAGTTGGGCTGGACGAGCGAGCACCATCCTTTAGAAAGTGGCTCTGTGAAATAAAATTTCTCTGCCGTCCCTTCTTCCATCGGCTCAAGCTCGCTGAGGTTGATCGTGTTTCCTGTTTTCTCTGACTTCGTTTCCGGATAGTCGTGTGTCGTTCCCCAGTCGCCGAGGTGCTGGGATCCTTTTTCCACGTTCATGACTTGCTTCAAGTCTTCCGGTACTTCGATGGCTGTGTGTTCATCAAGATTGAGCAACGCATGCGGGGTCCAAATGAATGGAAAAGGCTCATCACTTTTGTTGATCGCTTCATACTTGATCGTGACTCCATCGCCATGCAGGCAGATTTTCTTTTTCAATGCATAAGGAAATTCTGGACTGTGGACCTCAAGCGAAACTCCATCATAGGTCGCTTTATATTCCCATGGAAGCGTCCATACTTCACCATGATCGGGAATCTCCTTCCAGTCTATCGGATGAGGGCCCTTGTCGATTCCAGGAAACATTTCGTCAAAACCGCTGGAATCATAGTTGGAGAAATCCGCTCCGTACGGCGGGATTTCGAGATTCGGACGATCCGTCTGATACAGCCATTCATAATCGGCTTCTTTATCAAAAAAGCTGACCATCTTCCCTCCGTATCCCGGCAGGATTACCGCTCTTACACTCTCATTTTCCAGTACAACGGCATCCAGACTCTTGAATTTTGTCTTCTGGTACGTACAAACATCGACCATTGGTCACCGCCTCCTTAACCTAATTGTTTCATGAAACGCTGGAATGCTTCCTTCCCTTCTTCTGTACGTTTGAACACCCCTGCATGTTCCAAAACTGTAGAAAATCGTTTGCCGATTTCTTTCTGCATTTGTTCCCAAACCGCTTGTTCTGATGTTGTGTTCCAATTGATCTCTTTCGCCCACGGCACGTGTTTCGCGACAGCTCCATCATTCGCCGCAGCGTCTAAATTATCTTCTTTGATGAAACGGCTCAACTGCTCCATTTCATCGACCAATCGTCCTGGAAGCACGGCGAGACCCATGACTTCGATCAGACCGATATTTTCTTTTTTAATATGATGCACTTCTTCATGAGGGTGGAAGATCCCCATCGGATGAGTTTCGTTCGTCCGGTTGTTTCTGAGGACTAGGTCGAGCTCATACTGCCCCTCTCTGTAGCGGGCGATCGGGGTCACCGTGTTATGAGGTTCGCCCTCTGTTTCTGCGAAAACTTCTACCTTTCCATCCGAATAATTCCGCCATGACTGTAAGATCACGTCTCCGAGTTCCGATACCCGGTGACGATCTTCCCCTCTCAGTCGAATGACAGACATCGGCCAGCGAACAATGCCAGCCTCGACATCTTTGAATCTTGGAAAATCGAACGTTTCTTCCACGGGTGCTTTCGCCATCGGAAATTCATGGTGACCGCCCTGAAAATGATCATGACTTAAAATCGATCCTCCGACAATAGGTAGATCTGCGTTCGAGCCGACAAAATAGTGAGGCAGCTGATCCGTGAAATCAAGGAGACGATCAAAGCCTTCCTTGGAGATTTTCATCGGACGGTGTTCCCGTGATAAAACGATCGCATGCTCGTTGTAGTACACATACGGGGAATACTGCAGGAACCAGTGCTCGCCTTCGAGATCGACCGGGATAATCCTATGATTGTCTCTCGCCGGGTGGTCGAGCCTGCCGGCGTACCCGACATTCTCTTTACATAGCAGACAATCCGGATAAGACGCTTGCTTTTTCGCTTTCGCAGCTGCGATTGCTTTTGGATCTTTTTCAGGCTTTGATAGATTGATCGTAATCTCTAAATCTCCATATTCCGTTGGGCTGTACCAGTGCTTGTTTTTAGCGATGCGGTCGGTACGGATGTAATGGGAGTTCTTGGATAGTTGATAAAAATAATCCGTCGCTGCTTCCGGTCCTTCTTTTTCAAATTTGTAGTAGAAGTCCCGGTTCACCTCCGATGGGCGCGGGACGAGGATATCCATGATTTTCGCGTCAAAGAGATCCCGGTCCGTGACGGTATCTTCCTCGATGATTCTTTTTTCAACCGCATAAGAAAGCATTCGTTCAAGGATGGCGACAGGAGTAGTGTAGTCTTCGTCTTCATGAGAAACTTCCACGGAAGCGCCTTCAAGTTTGAACAAATGAAATAAACGGTTCCGGACGTAATCGACATCCCATACCGAGATTATTTTTTTGTGCAGCCCATAGTGAATGAGATGTTCAATGTCTTGATAAATCGTCATATCCTCACCACCCTTTTAATCTTCGTACCCATGTGGATGTTCTTGAAACCACTTCCATGCGGATTCTATCATTGTTTCGACTTCTGGATATTGAGGTTCCCACCCGAGCTCTTTCCTCGCTTTTTCAGATGAGGCAACAAGCTGGGCCGGATCTCCCGCGCGTTTCGGAGCTACTTCCGCAGGGACCGGGTGTCCTGTCACTTTGCGAACCGCTTCGATGATTTCTTTCACACTGAAACCTTGCCCGTTACCGAGGTTGTAAGTGGCACTTGTGCCTCCTTTTTCCAGACGTTCGATCGCCTGCAGATGGGCAGCCGCCAAATCTTCCACGTGAATGTAATCGCGGATACACGTGCCGTCAGCGGTCGGATAATCATCACCGAAGATCATGATTTTCTCCCTTTTACCGAGAGCTACTTGTAATACAATCGGTATGAGATGCGTCTCCGGTCGGTGATCTTCTCCGATCCGTCCTTTCACATCCGCTCCCGCTACATTGAAATAACGTAGGACGGTGTACTGAATGCTGTAAGCCTGTTCGGCCCACTTCAACATTTTTTCAATCGCAAGCTTCGTCTCTCCGTAAGGGTTCGTTGGCTGTGTTGGATCGTTTTCCTGAATAGGGATCTGTTCCGGCTCTCCGTAGACAGCGGCCGTTGAAGAAAAGACAATTCGTTTGACGTCATGGGCTGCCATGGCTTTCAAAAGCGATGTGGCTCCCCCGACGTTGTTATCATAATATTGAAGCGGCTTTTCTACACTTTCTCCAACAAGAGAATCGGCAGCAAAATGGAGCACAGAATCGATATCATTCTCATTGAATACGGTGTTCAGGAACGTCTCATTACGCAAGTCTCCATCATAGAATTTCGCTCCATCCAGCACTGCGGGATGATGACCTGTCTGGAGGTTATCCACGACGATGACGTTTTCGCCCTGATCCAGAAGCTGTGCTACGGCATGACTTCCGATATAACCCGCTCCGCCACATACAAGTACGGTCATATTTTCTCCTCCTCCAAACGTTTCGCTCCATCTCCGATTTCTACGACATAAAAATCAGCTTCTAAGCCTGTTTGTTCTTTATACCGTCGTCCGACCGCTTCGATGAAACCATCCACATGCGTTCGTTTGACGATACTGATTGTGCATCCACCGAATCCAGCCCCTGTCATGCGGGACCCGACAGCCCCTTCGTTCCAAGCCGCTTCAACGAGGGCATCCAGCTCTTTTCCTGTCACTTCATAATCATCGCGCAGTGATTCGTGGGAGGCGTTCATCAACTTCCCGAACCCTTCAATGTCACCTGCATTCAATTGATGGACCGCTTCAATCGTGCGCTCGTTTTCATAGACAGCATGTTTCGCGCGCTTCCGAACAGTTGCATCTTCTATCGTTGATTTGTGAGTTTCGAAATCTTCGACACTCAAATCTCCTAAACTATTTATAGAAGCGACTTGTTTCAACTGCTTCAGCGCCTGTTCGCATTCCTCTCTCCGCTCGTTGTACTTGGAATCAGCAAGGCCGCGGCGCTTATTCGTATTCGCAATGATCAACGCATGATTGTTGAGTTGGGCAGGCGTGTACTGATAGTCCAGCGTGTCACAGTTCAAAAGCATGGCGTGATCCCTTTTTCCCAATCCGATGGCGAACTGATCCATGATGCCGCAGTTGACTCCGACAAATTCGTTTTCTGCTTGTTGAGCAAGCTGGACCATTTTGACGCGGTCGATCGATAAACCAAACAGTTCTTCCAGCACAACCCCTGTGACAAGTTCAATGGATGCGGAAGACGAGAGCCCAGCACCATTCGGAATGTTTCCATAAAAAGCAAGATCAAGTCCTGTATCGATGTCGTAGCCAGCTTTTCGAAAAACATCGATGACGCCTTTCGGGTAGTTGGCCCAGTCATGAACTTCCTCATATACAAGTCCTTCTAGATGAGATTCGACAATTCCTTTGTCTGGAAAATTCATCGAATAAAACCGAAGTTTCTGATCGTCTCTTTTTCTCGCAGCGACATACGTTCCTACACTCAGCGCACACGGGAAAACGTGTCCCCCGTTGTAGTCCGTATGCTCTCCGATCAAATTCACACGACCCGGTGCAAAAAACGTCTGCGCTTCCTTTTCTCCGTTGAATTTCTCATAAAAAACGGAAAGTAAATCTTCCATTTCTATTCCCTCCTTCATCATTTTTTCTCTTTAATAACAAAAAGCTGAGATTGGTGATCCCCGCTGCGTTCTGCTTTTGCATGATTCGCTCCATTGAACTCCACACCAAGGGGGAGTCCGCGAAACATCAGTTCGTCACCATAAAACGTAGCGGATGTTCCCTCTAGTTCATACCGCTTCTCAGGATCCAAACCGCGCAGTTTTACTATCTGGTCGTTCTTCGAATTAGGGAAGTACTGGGCACGGTACCAGCCCACGACCGCCTGGCATTTTTCTTCTGAGACGACCATCCAGGCCGTATCCTGATTTTTAAATGGATCGGCCAACCGATAAAACGTGCCGGAATGAATCAAACGACGAAGCGATTGAAATTCGGTGATTTGTTCTTTTACGATGGCCTTTTCTTCCTCCGTCAATTGGCTGGGATCGAATTCATAGCCGAACGTCCCGAAGTAGGCCACGTCGGCACGGAACTTTAATGGTGTGTTGCGGTAGGTCTGATGATTCGGTACAGCGGATACGTGCGATCCCATGCTGCACAATGGATAAGCAAGGGATGTGCCGTATTGGATCTTCAACCGTTCGACCGAATCCGTATCGTCGCTCGTCCATGCCTGTGGAGCATAATAAAGAAGCCCGGCATCAAAACGTCCGCCTCCACCCGCACACGATTCGAACAATACATCCGGGTACTTCATCGTCAAACGCTCATACAATTCATAAACTCCCAGGATGTACTGATGAAAAAAGTTGACCTGGTCATACAGATATTGGGAATGTGGTTCTGTGATATTGCGGTTCATATCCCATTTAATGTAGTCAAGTCCAGTCTCTTCAATGAGAGAACTCATCCGTTCGAACAAGTAATCCACCACCTGAGGGTTGGCAAAATCGAGCACCTTTTGATTCCGCTCCAACGTCTGATGTCTGTGCGGTGGACCGACGACCCATTCCGGGTGCTGTTTCATCAGTTCACTTTCAGGACTAATCATTTCCGGTTCAAACCAGAGACCGAACTGAAGTCCTTTCGCTTTTACTTTTTTCGCTAACGTTCCGATTCCATTTGGAAGTTTTGTATCATCGACAAACCAGTCCCCAAGCGAAGTCGTGTCATCATTGCGTTTTCCAAACCAGCCGTCATCAAGGACGAATAGTTCGACTCCGAGATCCCGCGCTTCATCTGTGAACCGATCCAACTTTTCTTCATTAAAATCAAAATACGTCGCTTCCCAGTTGTTGATTAAAATCGGACGTTCTTTTTTCATCCACCGTGGTGCAATCAAATGCTTGCGGTGTAAGTCATGGAACGTCTGGCTCATTTCGTTCAAGCCGTTTTCTGTATAAGTCAAAATCACTTCCGGGTTTTGGAAGCTTTCATTCTGTGCTAACTTCCATTGAAAAGCCTGTGGATGGATGCCCATCGACAAGCGTGTTGTATCATAATGATCGACCTCAGCCTGAGCGATAAAGTTCCCACTGTAGACGAACTGCATCGCAATCGCCTCTCCGCTGTCTTCGGTCGTCTCTTCCCTTTTCAAAGCGAGAAAAGGATTGTGCTGATGAGAGCTCGCCCCACGCACACTTCCTATTGATGAAACGCCGGGCGTTAGTTTTCTCGTTTCAATGTGACGTTCCCGGGCCCATGCGCCTGATAGATGAACCATTTCATAATCAGCGTCAGGTAGGTCGATGGATGAAGACATGGAATGCTTCAAGGTCACCGACTCTTCACCATGGTTGGTGAGGCGGTTGCTTCTTGTGAGGACAGGCAGGTCACGGAAAATCGTGTACATGAGCTCCCAATCCACCTGCGCTTGGTCATCTTCGAGCGTAACCACAAGCGTTTCTGCTTCAGACTCTTCAGCAAAAGTTGCTGGAAGACCTTCCAGCTTGGGCTTCCCTTTTATTGTGTGGTGATGTTTATAACGAAAATCAGCGACAGACGCGCCCTTCTTTTCTTCTAAAATGAGCGCTGGCGTACGGAAATCTCCTTTTCCATAAACAGGCGCTTCCTGCCTGACGGTTTCTAATGAAAAACCAGGATCCCCTTCGAACGAATGTGTCGTTGAAGGGTTGGTATTTTCATAGTCTTGAAAGTGGCGGAAGTCCCGATCACGGAGTGCTTTGCCATAGTAGAGATGACCGAGCTGGCCGTTTTTCATGACGTGGAAAATGTAGCTGATTAGACCATTGGTTAGATGAAATTGTTGTGTTTCTTCATTAATAAAGATCAATGGCTGCTCCTCCTTCTACTCTTTGACAGATCCGCCGAGAATACCGGAAATGAACTGCTTTTGCAGCAACAAGAAGAAAATCATGATCGGCAAGGTAGACAGTGTCGTTCCCATCATGACTTGCCCGTAGTCAATCCGGGACATCCCGACAAGACTGGAGAGGGCAACCGGCAAGGTGTACATCTCCTGTGATTGCAGGACAACGAGCGGCCAAATAAAGTTGTTCCACTGGAACATGAACAAGAAAATCGCAACAGCGGCAAGCGCCGGGCGCATGACTGGAAGCACGATGCGGAAGAAGATATGGAATTCCCCAGCCCCGTCGACTCGCGCCGCTTCAAGCAATGAATCCGGAATGGACTGCATGTTCTGTCTCATTAGGAAAATCGCGAATGGATAAGCGACCTGTGGAAGGATGACCGCCTGGAACGTGTTCAGCCAGCCGACACTTCCGAAGATTTCGAATAAAGGAATCAACGTTACGTGATAAGGAATCATGATCGCGACAAGCAGCATGAAGAAAATCGCGTTACGTCCTTTGAATTGGAACTTCGCAAACGCGTAGCCTGCCGCCGTACAAACGATGGCGGAAATGGCAGTAAAGGTCAGTGTAATGAACAAGGAGTTCCCCATGACACGGATGATGCCAATGTTTTCATTCAGATTTTTAAAGTTCTCCCATCCATAATCACCAGGAAGGAAGTTCGGCGGAACCTTGAAAATTTCTCCTGACGGGTTCGTCGCCCCGACAAACATCCAATAGAACGGGAAGACGGAAATGATAACCCCTATGAATAAGAAAGCGTATAGAAACGTCTTTTTAAGTGGACTGATCTGTTGCTTCATTTATCTTCACCTGCCCATTTCATTTGTGCCCAGGAAAGGACCCCGATGATTAATACAAGAACGTAAGCAATGGCTGATGCGTAACCGAAATCAAAGTAACGGAAGCCATTTTGATACAAATAAAGGGTGATGGTCAGTGTGGCATTGTTTGGACCACCCTGCGTAAGAATGTAAGGCTCATCGAACAACTGCAGCGTACCGATCGTTGATAAGACGAAAGTGAACAAGAAAATCGGCTTCAACTGTGGCACAGTAATGTAAAAGAACTGACGGAACTTTCCTGCCCCGTCCATCTCTGCTGCTTCATAAAGCGAACCAGGGATGTTTTGAAGGCCTGCAAGGAAAATAACCATGTTGTAACCGGTCCAGCGCCACGTGATCGCTGCCATCAGTGCAACTTTTGCCCAGAATGGATCGGACAACCAAGCGATCGCCTCAATACCAAACAGTGAAAGTACATAGTTCGCAAGGCCATAGTTTTCATCAAGAATGATCATGAAGATGATTGAGGATGCGACCAATGCCGTAATCGCCGGCATGAAGAAAGCAATCCGGAAAAAGCTCTTCATTTTCACCAGTTGTGAATTAAGCGCCACTGCGATGACAACAGCTAAGAACAACTGGATCGGTACTTGAATGAGCAAAATGAGGAACGTATTCCCGAGGGCTTTGTAAAATAATGTGTCCTGGAACAAACGAATGTAGTTATCTAGTCCAACGAATTCATACCCTGATCCTGCACGCGTTTGAAAACTCAATAATAAAGACGAAATGACTGGATAAACGGTAAAGATTAAGAAGAATGTAACGGCTGGAAGAATAAATAAGTACGGCACTGTTTTCGGTGTAATCCATTTCTTACGGGATTTCGGTTTTTGGCTTGACGGACCCGGTTTCTTAGATGGCTGCTTGTTCTTTTCGTGGTTGGTATTTGCCATCTGTTCAGCATTCGGTTGACTCACAATGTTCTACCCCCTCAAAGATATTGGTTAGTACTAAAAGCGCTTTCAAAATTGGCTATTCAGACTTTGTTAATTAATTTAAT
This sequence comes from Halobacillus trueperi, assembly GCF_003386945.1. Taxonomy (NCBI): domain Bacteria; kingdom Bacillati; phylum Bacillota; class Bacilli; order Caryophanales; family Bacillaceae; genus Halobacillus; species Halobacillus trueperi. Next base: position 104,830 of record NZ_QUAE01000009.1, read on the forward strand.
TTACTTAATAGTAACATAGCCTCCTCCGTTTGTCTGCTCCATTTTCAGAAAAATTACATTCATTTTCACTTCAATAAAGCTCCCTTTTCTGGAAGACTCAGTTTCGAGACTTTTGTTGAGTGGATGGGGCTGCGTGGAATAGCTCGCTTTCCGTGGGAGCGCGGTGAGCACATTCCGCGCGGCCTTAAAGGCAGCCTTGCCTAGTTGAAATAATGAATAACCATTTCTGGCCATGGATACGGGGTCAGGGAAACGACGATTTGCAGTGTTTTGGATCAGTCAGTAGAAAAACACACACGTTCGTGTTTCCATTCGCTTTTCATGCGGACGTTTCCCAGACCCTGTTCCCACGCCTTATTCGTGCAGGATCTATGGTTAAAGCGACTCTATAACGGCGTTGGTGAGCAGGTCTTCATTACAGAACACGGCAGGTTACTACTAGAGCGATTTCGAGAAACTCATATGGTAAAGGGGCGGAGGGAAACGGTGAGACTCCTGTGGGAAGTGCGTGGTAGATGAGACCCCGCAGAGCGTGAGCTCGAGGAGTCTCATCACTCGCCCACGGAAAGCGAACCTTTTCCCGGAGCCCCTAAATTCCCACAAAAGTCTCGAAACTGAGTCTTACACAATCCTGCCATATACTTTAATAAGGGCTTGAAACAAAAAGGTCGATCTCCATGTTGGGAGATCGACCTTTTTTTCATTCTATTTGATATAGGGAGATCAATGAAACGGATTAGTTGGCGCTGCGTCCTGTCTCACTTTCAAGCTTGTCCGCTGCGTTTTGAAGTGCTTCTTCAATCGGCGTGCCGTCAAGCAGGATGGATGCTTGTGTATCAGACATCGTATCGAACGCACGTGCATAATCCGACGTGTAATTCGCTACAGGGATATCGGATACTTCATCCGCAAACAGTTGGAAAACAGGTTGGTTGTTAAAGTATTCGGATTCCTGGCTGAAGTAATCTTCTTCATACGTTGTTTCTAAAGATGGGAAAATGCCTTTTTCTTGAAGCGCCTTCATCTGTGGATCTACTTCTGTTGTGAAGTACTCAACGAATGCATAAGCTGCACTTTCGTTGTCCGTAGAAGATGGAATCACCAGGTCAGACCCACCAAGGTTGGCTGCGCGGTTGCCGCCTTCCTCGAATGCCGGCAAGTAGAAGACATCCCAGTTGCCGCTTTGGTCAGGAGCCTGGTCCATGATCGTACCTGAATACCATACACCGAATGGAACAGTTGCGACTTCGCCATTAACCGTTGCAGAAACGACGCCGTCCCAACCGTTGTTGTTCAGGACAAGGTCTTCCTCATGCAAACGCTGGATCACATCAAAGGCTTTTTGTGATTCTTCAGAAGCTACATCAATGTTGCCTTCCTCATCATAGTAGAAAGCACCTTGTTGGTTCATCATCATACGGTAAAGTGCATCGTCGGCTGCGATGTCAATCGGAACCATTTTTGTTCCTGTCGCTTCTTGAATCGTTTTCCCTGCTTCAATATAGTCATCCCAAGTTTTGATATCATCCGGGTTGACGCCTGCTTCTTCAAAAATATCTGTTCGATAGAAGACACCTGCAGGTCCTACATCCCAAGGAGCTGCGAAAAATTCACCGTCTTCATTTTGTGTGACAGACTTTTTATATTCTCCGAATTTATCTGCGTGCTCATCGTAACCGAGCTCAGAGAGGTTAGCGATTGCATCTGGGAATTGATCATGATAGTTCGCTAGACGATCAGACTCGACCATCACTACGTCCGGAAGTCCATTTCCGCCGGAAGCTAGTCCTACGGTTAACTTTTCATAAACATCTAAACGTCCGATATCTTCCACATTCACTTCAACATCTGGGTATTGTTCTTTGAACCCGTCAACAGCAAGTTCCATCGATTCAGCAGCTACGTTCCAGCCCCAAACGGTAATTTCGCCGGATGGTTCTCCACTTTCGCCACTCTCGCCAGAGGATTCTCCCCCTGTTTCACCGGAACAAGCAGCCAGTCCACCAGACACAAGGCCTACCAAAAGAAAACTTTTCAACCAATTTTTCATTCTGTCTTCCTCCCCATATTTGATAGCGTTTTCAAAACTTAATAAAATAAATTAACTAACTAGTTATAAGGTAGCACAGAACCTTGCAAATGAAAAGAGTTTTTTCAAAATTAACTCTTTTAAAGAGAGAGCTGTTCTATAATAGATGCCATAGGGACAGCATTCATGGCAGTAACTTAATAAAATAAATTTAATAAGTTTCATTTTATGGTAAAATGGAAGCAGTACAACATAGTTGGAGGAATCGTATGAGCACGCACTATACTAGAGGCAGTTTTCAGTTGATGAAATCGATGAACCGCTCGATTATTTTGAATATGATTCGCGAGCATGGGCCTATTTCCCGCGCGGATATCGCGAAGCAATCGAGATTGACTCCACCCACAGTGAGCAATATCGTGAAAGAACTTATCCAAACACAATTTGTTATTGAAACGACACAGGGGCAGTCCAAAGGTGGACGTAAACCGACATTACTAGAGATCAACGCGGATCATTTTTACATCATCGGCGTCGATGTAGGCACCTTCCATATGAACTTTGTCGTTACGAACTTATATGGAGAACTGAAAGATACCGCGAAAAAAAACATTCCTTCTTACCCGTCAAAAGAGGATATTCTAGATACGATGAAGAGCGGTATTCGTGAATTTTTCACGTCAGGTAAATGCGATCCAGAAAAGTTTCTCGGCATCGGCATCGGGATGCACGGGATCGTGGATCCGATTGAAGGAGTCTCTCGTTTCGCTCCATCATTCCAGCTTTACGATATCCCCATAAAAGCGGAACTTGAAAATGAGTTTGATATGATTGTCAAAGTTGAGAACGACGCGAAAGCGATGACGCTAGGCGAATATTGGTTCGGCAACGGAAACGATGCGGATAACATGGTCGGTGTCAACGTCGGGAACGGGATCGGCGCTGGGATGATGATCAAAGGACAACTTTTTCACGGAGAAAACAATATCGCAGGAGAGATCGGTCACATTACGATTGATCTATCGGGACCGAAATGTACGTGTGGCAATTACGGCTGCCTGCAGACGCTTGCTGCTGGTCCAGCCATTGCAGAGAGAGCTCGCAAAGAATTGAAAACAGGGAAGCCCTCCATGATTCGTGACCTTGTAGATCACGATTTTGAAAAAGTGGACGGGAAGCTAGTTTATGAAGCAGCCTGCGAAGGGGACGAGTTCAGCATTGAACTGTTGAATCAGACAGGAAGATTTCTCGGCATCGGCTTGACCAACTTAATTCATACATTGAACCCGAAACGAATTATTATTGGTGGAGGCGTTTCGAAGGCCGGGGACTTCCTAATGGATGGGATCAAAGAAACGATCCACTCCCGAGGACTGACAAGTAAAGCGAAGGAAACGCATATCGTTTTATCCAAATTAGAAGAGCACGCATCAGCGATCGGGGCATGCGTATTGATATTAGAAGAATTTTTCTCGAGATAAGAAAAAGATCCTGCCGGCAATTTGAAGCATACGGCAGGATCTTTTTTTATGGATTCATTTGCATTTGCAGGACCATTCCTTCTAACACATGGATGTTCCTTGCATTGTACCGGATCCCTTTGTAATCAAAAACAAGAATCTGGCTATCTTTCACATTGAGGAGTTCCTCATAATTTTTTTCGGACACGATTTTTTGATAGCTGATGGTTGCGATGATATTTTTTCGAGCCAGATACACCTTCATTCCGTTCAATTGCGAACGGATTTTTTTATCGGGCGGCTCTTGATCATAAAAATAAACAAAATGCAGTTCATTCTCCGTAGAGGATGTAAACTGTTGGATCGACCTCTCTGTCGCATTCTGTGCACATCCCACTAAAATACCCAAAACGAGCACCAGTCCCAACCACTTTCTCAATTTACATTCCTCCAAAAGAATAGCTTATACCACTATATGCCGAACCCTCCCCTCGTACCACACCTTCCATAAAATAACGAAAATAACGTACCAGGTCATCCATATTCTGGATGACCTGGTACACCAATATTTAACAATTATATTCCATATCTCCCTTTCTTTATGGGAGAGTTTTTACATGTATCTACAAAAATCGTATAATAAGATAGTAGTTTATAGAAAGAGGTGGGTGAATGGAACGCAGGGAACTGAAGAAAAAGAAAAGGCGTAAACGCAGACGTTGGAAAGTCCTCCTATTTGTAGTCGCACTCATATTTTTAATCGGAGGCGTTTATTTATATACCATCTATAATGAAGTTCGTACGACGGTGAACCAGGATTTACACGAAGATGTAACTTCAATAGATACAGATCAGACTAAAGAAAAAGTAGATAACAAGGAACCGTTGAACATCCTCCTTCTCGGTGTTGATGAACGGGAGAATGATGTCGGCCGTTCCGATACGATGATTGTCATGACTCTTGATCCGAATAACGACCAAATGCAGATGGTCAGTATCCCGCGGGATACGTATGCAGAAATTGCCGGCGACGGACGTAAGACACGAATCAACCATGCCTACGCCTATGGGGGTAGTGACATGGCCGTGAATACAGTCGAAAACTTCCTTGATATTGAGTTGGATTATTACATCCGGGTCAATATGGAAGGATTATCTCAAGTTGTCGATGCTGTGAATGGAATCACAGTCAATAACGATCGTGCCTTCAGCTCAGGTCCATTTGATTTCAAAGAAGGCGAAATTAAACTGGATGGTCGTGAAGCGCTTGCTTTCGTCCGCATGCGTAAGAATGATCCAAACGGAGACTTAGGCCGTAATGAACGGCAACGTCAGGTCATCCAGGGCATCATCGATAAAGGAGCGCGTCTTGACGCTGTGAACAAAGTCGGTGACGTTATGGATGTGCTCGGTGACAATGTGAGTACAAACATGCAGTTTGCGGATATGCGCAGACTCGTCACGAATTACAGCAGTGCTCGTAAAAATTCGACCACCTATCAAATGGAGGGAGAAAACTTCCGGGCGAACGGCATGTATTTGATCGACATGCCTGAAGAAGAGATTCAAAAAACACATGACATGATTGTTAATTTTGGTTCTGAATAATACAAAGCCCCCTTCTCGCCTGAGAAGGGGGCTTTTCATTTGAAGACAGAACGCTCTAATTAAGCCGCATCCTGGTCTTCCTTTTTATTTGCTGTATATTTTTTTATGGCACGGATAATCCCAATGAAAACAAAATAAATGCCGGAAAACAGAAAGAAGCCCAGCACACTGACCAATGCATCTGCAAACTCCATGTTTCCACTGCCGGTTATTTTCTGCTGAATCTCCACGGCAAAAACAAAGACAAGCACCATGGCAAATGTAAATAAAAACGAAATGGCCGTTATGCTCCATTTTGCTATGGCATGGAAAAGAATATCAACGAAAATAAGACCGATAATTCCAAGGATACCAATGACCCAGAAATGGAGGTCCTTATCTGTCAGATTCCACCCCATCATCTGCGTGAATTTCAAAATGACGTCATGCCAAACATTGACTACATCAGCCAACAATAAAATAACTTCTCTCATTGCTAGTCTCTCATTCTCCCATCTCAAAAGCTAAAACAAATCACAAGATTACACTAAAAATACCATAAGGAGAAACGCTTGTATATGCTTTCTTACAAATACTGTTAGACCTGGTCATCCATGAAATGGATGACCAGGTCTGACAGTTATTTCCATATCAAACATACATGTACCGCATCATAACGTGAGCGGCAAGCCTGCTCGTCATATCCCTGAAATCTTTGGTGGGATCAACTTCTACGATATCCATGCCTTTGACAAGAGGATGCGCGGCCGCAAGGGACACACTTCTTAACAGCTCCCTTGCCGTCAAACCTCCTGGCCCAATGGCTGGACAACCAGGTGCATACGCCTGATCAACCGCATCCATATCGACAGAAAAGTAAATGCAGTCGCATTTATTTTCCAATAACTGTATGACCTGGTCTGTTAGAATATGGATACCTTTCTCTTCGACGTCGGCCATGGTGTAGGTGTGGATGTTGTGTTTTCTAGCATAGTCGGCGTAGGCTTTGGCGTTGGAGAAGTCTCGGATGCCGATTTGGACCAGATCTTCGCCATGGATGACTCCTTCTTCGATTAAACTTCGAAAGGGAGTACCGTTTGTCCGTCCGCCATCTTCCACGTTTCGAAGATCATGGTGAGCATCCCATTGAATGACCCCGACTCTCCCGTATTTCTCCTGAAAGGCAGAAATACTAGGAAAACTAACCCCATGATCCCCGCCAAGCATTACATACTTGGAACAAGCTTCGGTGTCGATCATTTCTTTCACACTCATCTTCAACCGTTTCCGTGTTTCCTCGTTATCCGTCGGATGCACCGGAACGTCCCCAAAATCCAACACCTGCACATCCTCATAACTTTTGTCTTTCTCCCCTGAATACGTACTGTAGGATCCAAGTGCCCTTCTTATTGTGGCAGGTGCTTCCGATGCCCCTGACAAAGAAATCGAAGTTTTAGATAAAGGAAGCCCGATGAGCCCTATATCTCCCATTTTACCAAGCTCGTAATACGAGAGCGTTTCATCCACCTTTGTCGTATGACGATCTTTGAATCTAGCATCCTTGCCCGGGTTGAGGTACTGAAAAGACACGAGCGCCCCTCCTCTCCCACACCTTTATTCCATTCTTCCATACAGCCTTCGCATGATTTGCTGCATAGTGATACGGAATGTACTTATAATTCGGGACATCCCACAAAACGACATCCGCTTTTCTCCCTATGCTCAAACACCCGGCAACGTCTCCTCTTCCAATCGCATGTGCGGCATTCACCGTCACACTATTCCATATCTCCTCCGGTGTCATTTTCATTTTTAACGCGGCAAGCGACATAATCATCTGCAGGTTGTATGTCACACAGCTGCCGGGGTTGAAATCGGTGGCCAGGGCGACGGCCGCTCCATTATCAATCATTTTTCTAGCATTCGCATAATGGTCTTTTCCTAAGTAAAAGGTCGTTCCCGGAAGCAGCACAGCCACCGTGTCACCCTCGACAAGGCTGTCGATCCCCGCGTCAGAAGCCGCAACAAGATGATCCGCCGATGCCGCTCCCATGGAAACGGCGAGTTCCGTTCCTCCGAGCGGATCGATTTCATCGGCATGGATTTTCGTTTGAAAGCCGAGTTCCTGGGAAGCTTTCATAAAACGCCGGGACAGTTCGATGGTAAAGACACCCGTCTCACAAAAAATATCCGTGAACTCCGCCAACCCTTCATCACTGATTTCAGGAAGCAGGCGGATCATTTCATCAAGAAACGCTTCCTCCTCCCCCTTATACTCCGGTGGGATCGCATGAGGACCTAGAAAAGTCGAAACCAAATCGAGTATGCTTTCTTCGTTCAATCGTTTGACGACACGAAGCTGCTTCAGTTCTGCCTCCCGTTCAAGTCCGTAGCCGCTTTTCGCTTCAAGGGTCGTCACTCCATGGGCAGCCATCTGCTCTAACGTCTGTTTCGCTTTTTCGTAAAGCTGGGTTTCACTTTCCGCCCGGGTCGCTTCGACCGTTGATAAAATCCCGCCCCCTTTTTGTAGAATTTCCAAATAAGGGACCCCAGCCTGCTTCAGCGCCAGCTCATTTTCCCGCGACCCTCCGAAAACGAGGTGAGTATGCGGATCAACGAGACCAGGTGTTACAGTTTTTTCCATTGAATCAATCCGCTCGCTGGATTTTAGTTTCCGTCCTTCTTCATTTGTGCCGATCCAGGCGACCTTACCATCTTCAAAAGCGATCGCCATGTTTTCTTTTACTTCCAACTGTTTCATCGCATTCCCTTTTAACGGACCTTCTGCAGGTAAAATCAACTGCCCGATATTTTCAATGAGCGTATCGTACATTACTGCCCCCTCCTCTTCATCGGTATATCAATGTCATGCTTATCCGCTTCTTTCATCGCTTTATCGTAACCCGCATCAGCATGACGAAGTATGCCCATGCCAGGGTCTGTCGTGAGGACACGCTCCAGTCTTTCTTCGGCGAGGTCGGTGCCGTCAGCCACGACGACCATTCCCGCATGAAGTGAGTACCCCATACCGACACCACCACCGTGATGGAACGAAATCCATGATCCACCGGCCGCTGTATTAATCAGCGCATTCAGCACCGCCCAGTCACCTACTGCATCACTGCCATCCAGCATCGATTCTGTCTCTCTATTTGGTGAAGCGACCGATCCACAATCAAGGTGATCCCTTCCGATCACCACAGGAGCACTCAACTCGCCTTTTTTCACAAGCTCATTAATTGCCATGCCCATCTTCTTCCGCTCTCCATATCCGAGCCAGCATATCCTAGATGGAAGCCCTTGAAACTGCACTTTTTCCTGTGCCATATCAATCCATCTCAACAGCTTCTCATTCTCAGGGAAAAGTTCTTTAATAAGCTGGTCGGTGCGGTAGATATCTTTCGGATCACCTGACAAAGCTGCCCAGCGGAACGGCCCATTCCCTTCACAAAACAACGGCCGGATGTAGGCTGGAACGAAACCTGGAAAGTCGAAGGCATCCTCGACGCCTTCTTCTAGTGCGACCTGACGAATATTGTTACCATAATCGAAAACGATGCTGCCTTTCCTTTGGAACTGGAGCATGAGCTCAACGTGTTTGGCCATGGATTTTGATGAAAGGCGTACATACTCACCCGGATCCTTTTTCCTCAAAACGGCCGCTTCCTGCAGCGTATATCCAACAGGTACATAGCCATTCAACGGGTCATGGGCAGATGTTTGGTCTGTGACGATATCCACTTCCAACCCATTTTGTAAAAGCCGTTCATGCGTTTCAGCCGCGTTTCCTAATAGAGCAATTGAAAGAGCCTCCCCGTTCGCCTTCGCTTCCTTCGCCCATAAAACCGCCTCTTCCAGAGACTCTGTGCTCACATCGCAGTAGCCGGACTGCAGACGCTTGGAAATCCGGTCAGGATCCACTTCGACAGCAATGACGACACCGCCGTTCATTGTGACTGCAAGCGGCTGGGCCCCTCCCATACCGCCAAGGCCTGCCGTCAGGGTAATTGTCCCTTTCAATGATCCTCCGAAATGTTTTTCAGCAAGAGATGCGAACGTTTCATATGTTCCTTGCAAAATTCCCTGCGATCCGATGTAAATCCAGCTTCCTGCGGTCATTTGGCCGTACATCATGAGGCCCTTCTGATCAAGTTCATGGAAATGCTGCCAATTCGCCCACTTCGGAACCAGTACAGAATTTGAAAGCAACACCCTTGGAGCTCTCTCATGTGTTTTAAAAACACCCACAGGTTTCCCGGACTGGACGAGCATCGTTTCATCTTTTTCCAGACGCTTCAAGGTTGCAACAATCGCATCAAAAGCTTCCCAATTCCTTGCCGCTTTACCGATGCCCCCGTAAACAACGAGTTCTTCTGGAATTTCTGCGACCTCTGGATCAAGGTTGTTGCAGAGCATCCTTAAGACAGCCTCCTGTTCCCATCCTTTGCATTCCAACGTTGTTCCTGTTCTCGCTTTCACTTTACGTGTTGTCGACATACGTTTCTCCTCCTTCATGAACGGATTTCCACTTTTTCCAGTCAAAAGCACTCTCCTTCAACCATTGCTCCATGTTTTCAATATCCTTAGAAAACACCCGGTCCTGCGTCACTTTTGGCACGACAGTCCTTGCTGATTTCCAAAGGTCCTGAGCAAGTACCGATGCGCGCTCAATCCCCTTCAGTTCCAGCGCCTGCAAACTGCATATTAACTCGATCGCTACAACTTTTGTCGCATTGCCAATGACCATGGCCGCGTGCCGGGCAGCCGTTGTGCCCATGCTCACATGATCTTCCTGATTCGCAGACGATGGAATCGAGTCGACACTTGCGGGATGGGCGAGGGTTTTATTTTCAGAAACTAACGATGCGGCCACATACTGAACAATCATTAACCCTGACTCCAACCCCGGATTCGCACTGAGGAACGGCGGAAAATCATTCAGCTGTGGATTAACGAGACGTTCAATCCTCCGCTCTGAAATATTGGCCATTTCACTGATTGCTATTTTTAAAAAGTCCATCGCAAAAGCGATCGGCTGCCCGTGGAAGTTACCACCTGATACAACGACTTTCCCACCTTCTAACAGCAGTGGATTGTCCGTTGCCGCATTCATTTCAATCGCCAATTTCTCCCTTACGTAATGCAGCGTCTGCCATGTCGCCCCGTGCACTTGTGGAATACATCGTAAGGAATAAGCGTCCTGCACTCTTTTTTCTCCTTGAAAAGTGACAAGATGACTGCCGTTGATCAAATGACGCATCCTTTCAGCAACAGCCATTTGTTCCGGGTAGCCACGCGCTTCATGAATGCTCGGATGAAAAGCATCCCGTATGCCTTCCAGTGCCTGCAACGTAAGACTTGCCACCCAGTCACACTGCAAAGCCAGCCTTTCCGCTTCGATGTAACTGATGACTCCGACCGCCGTCATCGCCTGGGTTCCGTTAATGAGCGCAAGCCCTTCTTTTGCCTTTAACGATAATGGTTTCAGCGCCAACTTCTCCAATATATCTTCTGTTGCGTGCCGGTTTCCTTCATAAAAAACTTCCCCTTCGCCCATCAGGACGAGGGCTAAATGGGCGAGTGGAGCCAAGTCCCCGGAAGCTCCGAGCGAGCCTTGCGAAGGAATGACCGGATGGACATGAAGATTAACAAGGTCGCACAGCCTCTGAACAAGCACTTCCCGGACGCCTGAATAACCTTTCATGAGCGCATTCAATCGAAGCACCATCATGGCACGGCTCACTTTTTCAGGAAAAGGTTCCCCCACTCCGCACGCATGTGAACGGATCAGATGGTGCTGCAGACTGTCGACGTCTTCCGCAGCAATTCGGACATCACTTAATTTTCCGAACCCTGTGTTTATGCCGTACACCGAGTGCCCTCGGGTCACGATATCTTCGACGGTTTCCCTACTTGCCCTGACATCGATCAGACTCGCTTTTGATAAGCCGATTTTGGCATTATCGAAACAGATTTCCTTCATTTGCTCCATCGATAAGTCTCTTCCATTCAGTTCGATCATCCACAATCCCCCTTTCACACGAAAAGATTCTGGTGGATTTTCTACAAAAAGAGGCGACAATGGCATGGGAAATACCATTGTCGCCCCCTCATCGCTCATGACTATAGGCCACCTATTCTTTATATATGATTGATACCGAGTCCAAATGTCTCATGTTCCAAACCTTTTACCGGAGCCCCGATTGTTCCATAAAAAGCAACGGCGATCCACTCGCCTTCTTCCTTCCGATCATAAGGTTTACCACGCACGACAGCAAAGCGCAAACCGACGGTGCGCATCATATTGCCTACCCCAATCTGCCCCCGTGTCACGCCCTGTAAGGATTCTAAGATCGCATGATATAGCGCATGCGTCTCCCTGTAGACGTTTTCTGCAATGATGCCGTTCCGTTTGGCAGCGGTCTCGACTGCTGCAATCACTTTTTGGACTTCCATTGAGCCCGCTTTCCCCTGGCAGTAATCCACCTGTTCGAACGCGGGCGCAAAAAGCTCCATCTCGTTCTCATCCAAAGAAGCGAGCAACATCGCAAGCTTCCCTATTTTCACTGTTTGGATCATCTCATCTCCACCCTGCTCATCACTAATAACTACTTAAATTGTAACCGCTTTCTTCATTGTCCGCAATACAAAAAAGATGACCTCATCCAAATGGACCAGGTCATACAGTATTTTCCATATTATTCAGTTTCAAATAGAGTCTGTAGTAGGCGGAGAAGGCGAGAAAGGCGATGATGGATCCTGTGAAGATCGGAATGATCAGCGGGAAGATGTACAGACTGACGGCCAGTATGAACCCTGAACTAATCGCGACCGTCAAAAACAACACCGGACTGACAAACGTAAGCATAAACGCTTTTTTCAGCACCGCTCCTGCTTTCAAATCAAAATGGACAAGCGTACTGAATGTGTTAATCGTGTACACGAACAATAAGATTCCCAAGATCAGAAACAGATTCATTAACAGGGAACTCGTCGTAGAAAAATAATAAAGATCGGCTGCGAGCACACTCCATAAGATTGTAAGAACGATTCCAGCCTTCATACTGTTTTTATAATTCTCTTTGTAATAGCTGAGATAAGACCGATCAGCGGCTTCTTTATGATCCTTCCTCACCCAATCTCGCGCTTTTGCAAACATGGCGGTGGTAGCAGGGAAAAATATGAAAGGCAGCAAAAGGACAAGTGGTGGCAGCAAATACCACAATTCTTTTGTGTCTCGGATGTTCAATAAACTCAATAGTAATAGCGCGACAGGCAGATTGAACAACGCCCACTGAAGGTTGGTTAATGCGAATTTACTGATCCACTCGCTGACGGCATAAAGGCCGCCTCTGATTCCTGATGTTTGTTTCATACGTTTCCCCTTCCTAAACAGCAAAACCCCTCAAAAGTCAGAGGGGTTTTGCTGTTTCTAAATTAAGCCCACCACATCTCCGTTGCTGGTTCTTCAATCAGCACAGACTTCAAGTTTTTCACGGCTTGATTGAATCCTTCGTTGATCGACATGATCGGATCTTCGTGCTCGATACTGACGACATGATCATAGCCGTACGTACGAAGTGCACTGATAATGTTGGACCATTCTTCAATTCCGTGTCCATACCCGACGGAGCGGAAACTCCATGCGCGTGTCTGCACGTTTCCGTAATTCTGCATGTCTGTCAGACCGTACATGTTGACATTATCTTGATCGATGTACGTGTCTTTCGCGTGGAAGTGATGGATCGCATTTTCTTTACCCAAAATCTTGATAGCCGCTACTGGATCGATGCCCTGCCACCATAAGTGACTTGGATCAAGGTTCGCCCCGATGGCATCACTTGTTGCTTCACGAAGCTTCAACATCGTGTAAGGTGTGTGGACAAGGAATCCTGCGTGCAATTCAAGACCGACTTTTACGTTATGTTCTTCGGCAAACTTCCCTTGTTCTTTCCAATAAGGGATCAGTTTTTCGTTCCACTGCCATTCTAACACATCTGAATACTCCGGTGGCCATGGAGTGACCGGCCAGTTGGGAGCGGTATCGTTCTCGTGCCCGCCTGGTGTACCTGAGAAGGTGTTCACGACAGGGACATCCATTAAGCTTGCTAGTCTCACCGATTTTACAAACGCTTCATGAGACTCTTCTGCGAAAGCTTTGTCCGGTGAAACCGGATTTCCATGACAGCTGAAAGCACTGATGGTCAGTCCGCGATCATGAACTTTCTTTAAGTACTCGTTTCGTTTCTCTTCACTTTCCAAGAGCTCATCTACGTTACAGTGCGCATTGCCAGGATAGCCGCCTGTCCCGATTTCGACCGCTTTCAAGCCTGCTTCTTTTGCATGGTCCAACATTTCTTCAAAGGATTTATCGGAAAATAATACAGTAAAAACGCCTAATTTCATGAACAATCTCCTCCTGCTAGGTTTATAGTTTCACACTCGTTCCTGTTTCACTACTTTGATAGATCGCTTCCATCAGCTTCGTCACTTTCAACGCTTGTTCCGGCTTCACGACTAATTCGTCATTCCCTAAGCAACTATCGATAAAATTTTCTGCCTGTGCGAGACCAGGAGCCGGTTCGCCTTCACGAATTTTCGCTGTACTATCGAGCAGAGCCCCGTATTTGGCTTGATAGAGTTCAAATGGATAAACACTGAGGCCACCGTCGACACCAGAAATCGAAAGTGACGTGTGGTCTTCCTTGATATTAGCCGCCCATGAACACTCAAACTGAAGCGACTCTCCGTTTTCAAAAGTAATGTAACTCGTCACATGGTCATCGACATTGAACGTTTCATGATCGAACGCGCCCCAATCGTTCACCTGTCCCGGCGTTTTACTCAATCGATCGTAGGTGCGCCCCATCACCTCTATAGGTTTTGGATCATCCAGAAGCCAAAGCGCAAGGTCAAGCAAGTGACAGCCAAAATCAATCAAACTGCCGCCGCCTTGCAAATCTTTATTCGTAAATACACCCCAACCTGGGACTTTCCGGCGTCGCATGGCCTGGACTCTCGTAACAAGAGGATCGCCAATTTCATTATTGAGGATCGCTTTTTTAGCCAGCTGCGCTTCCGGTGTGTACCGGTAATGATAAGCAATCGATAAAAGACGGTCATTCTTCTCCGCCGCTTTCATCATCGCTTCGCATTCTTCTGTCGTAATCGCCATCGGTTTCTCACACAACACGTGCACACCAGCTTCAAGGGCGGCAATAGAAATCTCCGCGTGGAACTTGTTAGGCGTACAGATTGTGACCGCATCAACTTTTGAGAACATATCTTTATAATCTTTGAAAACATAGGGAACCTGATGGGCTTCGGCTACTTCTTCCGCTCGTTCTTCATTCACATCCTGGACAGCCGCAAGCTCCACTTTGTCTTTTAAATCAAGGAAAGAGGGAATATGCCGTCCTTGGGCAATTCCCCCTACTCCGATGATTCCCATTTTCAAGCGAGTCATTTCGTGATTTTCTCCAGGCTGCTGATTTGTCTCGTTTCGCCTGAGCGGAGGGCACCGAGGATGACTTCCAGTGATTTCATACCTTCTTCGCCAGTGATGAGCGGCTCGGTATCATTCACAATGCTATCAACGAAATGGTCGATGACATGAGAATTACTTTGTCCGCCTTCTTCGTTGGATTGAATTTTTCCAAGCTGATAATTGACGATATCGCCATTCGTGTATTGAGCGATCAAGGAGTATTCTGGATCGTCTTCAAGGCGAAGTGTTCCTTTTTCCCCGTAGATCACTGTTGAGTTGTCTTCGTTCGGATTGTAGGCCCAGCTCGCTGCCATCGTTCCGACAACGCCAGATTGAGAACGTAGAATACAGACGGCATTATCATCGACAGTGATGTCTTTCTTCGCATTGTTCTCGACAAAACCTGCCACGTCGACGAATTCTTCGCCTAGGATGTAGCGGAGCAAGTCTGCCTTATGTACTCCCAAGTCACCCATGGCACCGATGAACGCCTGATCTTTTTTGAAGAACCAACTGTCTTCCCCTTCTGCACTCCATCCTTCTGGTCCACCGTGACCGAAGGCCGTACGGAAGCTGTACACTTTTCCAATGGCGCCTGATTCAATCAGTTCTTTCGCTTTCACGTGAGATGGAACAAAACGTTGGTTGTGAGCGATCATCAATTTCTTTCCGTTCTTCTCAGCCGCTTGAATCATTTCTTCTGCTTCTTCTTTGGACGTTGCCATTGGCTTTTCACAAAGGACATGAGCACCGGCATTCAGTGCAGCAATTGAAACGGGTGCATGCAAGTAGTTCGGCAGGCACACGCTCACCGCGTCCACTTCTTCTTTCTGTAATAGCTCTTCATAGTCTGTATAAAGAGTCGCACCGTGCAATTGCGCTACTTCTCTCGCGCGCTCTTCAACGATGTCACATACGGCTGTGACTTCAACATTTTCATTTGCAACATATTCCGGAAGGTGACGATTTTGAGCAATACTTCCGCATCCAATTACAGCAATTTTCAATTGTGTCATATTAAAAGCTCCTTTATGATTTAGTTGAAATTTCTTCTAAAGGTTGAGCATTCCCGTAAACAGGTGTCGGCGTTTCTGTGTTGTTCGCCCATTTCACACCATTACGGATGACGGTTTGTACTTCTTTGTTGTAATACGTCGGATACGTTTCATGTCCCGGACGGAAGTAAAAGACCTTTCCTCTGCCACGACGGAAAGTAGCCCCACTACGGAACACTTCTCCACCTTCAAACCAGCTGACGAAAATCAATTCTTCAGGTGTCGGGATATCAAAATGTTCGCCATACATTTCTTCTTTTTCAATTTCAATGAACTCGCCGATGCCTTCTGTGATCGGGTGGCTTGGATCGACGACCCAGATGCGTTCTTTCTCATCCGCCTCTCGCCATTTCAAGTCACAGGACGTGCCCATCAACTTTTTGAACGGCTTAGAAAAGTGGGCAGAGTGAAGAACGACAAGTCCCATGCCCTCGAGCACGCGCTGTTTAACTTTTTCAGCGATTTCATCCTGCACTTCATCATGGGCTTTGTGTCCCCACCAAACGAGTACATCCGTTTCTGCAAGTACTTCATCGGTCAATCCATGCTCTTCCTCATCCAATGTCGCTGTTTTCACATTCTCATGATCTTCCCCAAGAAAATCAGCAATCGCACTATGAATGCCCTCTGGATAAATATCAGCAACGACCTGGTTTTCTTTTTCGTGACGGTTTTCATTCCATACTAGTACGTTCATGTTCATTCCCCTTTTCTGTAAAATAAGCGCTTTCTTTCTGCGAAAAAAATTAATCTGTTTGTTTGATCGTTTTCCTTGGGTGACAGGAATCCCGTTCTACGATGACCGTCGGGATAATCACACTTTTTTTGATCATGTCCGGACGGTTCAATAAATCGATCAAGCTCCTGGCTGATTCATGCCCCAATTGAAACGACTGTGTATCTACTGTTGTTAGTGCGGGATTTGATAAACGGGCAATCATCGTGTTGTTGAACCCGACGATGCTCATATCCTCCGGCAGCTTCAAACCTTTGGAGGTTAATGCTCTCATGACGGTCAATGCATTATAATCATCGGTGATGACAAGGCCCGTCGGTGGGTCCTTTACCTGAAGCAGTTCTTCCACCACTTGGTCGGCATCCGCCAGTCCCGATTGAATATTTTTTTGTAAATTCTTGTCTTCCTCTAAATGACCATTCGCCAAAGCTTGTCGAAATCCTTCTAAACGGTCCCTGGCTACTTCAAAATGAGAATCCCCTCCGATAAAGCCGATCCTCTCATGACCAAGTTGAATCAAATAATCCGTCACTTCTTTACTTGCGAGAATGTTGTCATTATCTACAAACATCGTTTCACCTGCTCGATTCACAGGTTTTCCGATCATCACGAAAGGAAAATTGCAATCCCTTAAATACGGAACGACCTTGTCATCTTCACGGGAATACAAGACGATGACACCATCGACCCGCTTCCCCTGCACCATTTTGACAACCTCTTTGAAGATCGCTTCTTCCGTGTTGCCTGTCGTCAAATAAATGCTGTAATCCTCTTCATGACATGCATCGCTGATTCCCCTCAACAATTCTGAAAAAAAGGGGTTATCGAAAGAGTGGACGGTAGAAACTTTGGTTACAATGCCGATCGTCTGTGTCGATTGACTGACGAGGACGCGCCCGTTGTAATTGATGTGATACCCCAGTTCCTCCATCACTTTTCTGACTTTCCGTTTTGTCTGTTCGCTGATACGCGGACTATCGGAGATGACTCTGGATACCGTAGAAGGAGCGACATTCGCTTCTCTAGCCACATCTTTAATCGTGACAGACACGCCCATCGCCTCCTTTCCTCTATTCATCTTTCATTTTCCAACCCTATTTAACGGCTCCTTCAGATACGCCGTTGATGATTTGTTTCTGAGCGAAGAAGTAGCCGACGATGACTGGCAGGATTGCGATGGTCAGACCTGCAAGTGCCAGGTGCCATTGTTTCGTGTATTGCCCGAAGAAGTAGAACATCTTCAATGGAATCGTCGCATTGGACTCACTCAATACAAGAGATGGAAGGAGATAGTCGTTCCAGATCCAAATGACGTTCAAGATCGCTACGGTTACGGAAATCGGCTTCAACAATGGGAAAATGATGTACCAGAACGTTTGGAAACGGTTCGCTCCATCGATGATGGCCGCTTCGTCCATGGACTTCGAAATCCCTGTCATTGCTCCGTGGTAAAGGAAGATCGACAAACTACAACCGAAACCAAGGTACATGAAGATCAATCCACCAGCGTTCAGCATGTCCGCTTGTCCGAAAATTGAAACGAGTGGAATCATAACTGACTGGAACGGAATCAACATCGCAGCAACGAAAGTGAAGAAGATGATGCCGCTGAGTTTACTTTTGTTCCTTGCTAGGGCATATCCTGCCATGGAAGAGAACAGGATGATGATGGCGATACTCAAGCCTGTAATCAAGACAGAATTGAACAGTGACTTCAAGAATGCCAAATCAATGAATGCTTCTACAAAGTTTGAGAATACAACTTCTTCCGGGAACCCTAAAACGCCCGAGAAGATATCACGCTTTGTTTTGAATGCATTGACAATCATCAAATAGAAAGGCGCAATCCAGATGAGACCAAGCAGAAGGCCGAGAATTTCAATGGAGATTAAATTCCGTTTTTCTTTATTCTTTTTCATTACATCTCAACCTCCCGTTTCTTGTTGTAATACACTTGTGTCAATGCGATGACAGCAACGATCAAGAAGAAGATAACGGCTTTTGCCTGAGCGTAAGCCATTTGATTATCAGAGAACGCGGTACGAACAATTTCCATCGCAACCATTTGCGTCGAGTTGAATGGTCCGCCGTTTGTCAGGGACAAGTTTTGGTCATAAATCTTGAAGGCCATGGAAAGCGTCAAGAACATACTGACCGTAAAGGCCGGTGCAACGAGCGGGAACGTGATATTTTTGAAGCGTTGGAAGCTGCTTGCTCCGTCGATTTTCGCTGCTTCGATCAACTCTTTCGGAATGTTTTCAAGGTAAGCAATGTAAATGATCATGATATACCCAGCCATCTGCCATGCGGTTAGGATGACGAGACCCCAGAAACCAGTGTTCGTCGTAGACAACCAACCGTTCAATCCTTCAATTCCAGTAAGACCGGCAATATCTCCAAACACGCTGATGAAGATGAACTGCCAGATAAATCCTAAAATCAGACCACCGATCAAGTTCGGCATAAAGAATACAGTACGCAGAAGATTGCCTGACTTGATGTTACGTGTAACAAGAAGAGCCAGTCCAAGGCCCATGATGTTCAAGAGGATGACGGTTACAACGGCGAATTTAACCGTAAACCAAATCGAATCCATGAATTCACTTTCTTGGAAAAGGTTGATGTAATTCTCAAAACCTATGAATGCATTTGCTGTAATCCCGTTCCAATCCGTGAAGGAATAGAAGAGACCATATAAGAAAGGAATGACGACGACTATACCAAGACCCATGATCACCGGGGTCAGGAACAGCCAGAAAGATAAACTTCGATTCTGCATGTATTACTCCTCCAATGCTTTAAGCGGCACGAACCGCGCGTTATGATATCGATCTCATATGATTGGATAAAACATCCCATCTATTAACATACTTACCTATTTAAATATCCTAATAGAGGGGATCTTTTATAGTACCAGTAAGGGCCGGAAGCCCTCACTGGTTCCATTCATACTACTTACTTACGGGATTTCTCCCAGGCATCTGTTGCTCTCTGCTCTACTTCTTCCCAGCTAATATCCCCAGAAAGATACTCTTGTACAGCGATACCGAATGCGTCCTCAGTCCAGCCCGTCGGCGCTCCAAGGAAAACCCATCCAAGGGTGTTGCCTTCGTTCGCATACTCATAGATTTCCTGAGAAATCGGATCTGCGATTTCCTGATCTTCATAACCTTCGTATGCCGGAATGAACTTGAATTCTTCCGTTACGAATTTCTTACCTTGATCAGACGTGTACATCCAATCCAAGAAATCTTTACTAGCTTGTACGACTTCGTCTTCAGACTCTTTGTTCACAACCCAGTAGTTTGGTACACCAACAGGGATGCTGCCTTCGTACCCTTCTACAGGGATTGGAAGAAGGCCGACGTTGTTTTCAGCAAATTCAGGATCCATGGATTCAATCGTGTTATAAACCCAGTTTCCTTGCTGAATCATCGCAACTTTTCCAAGAGAGAAGTTTTCTTCAACCTGTTGAGAATAGTCAAGGCTAAGTGTTGGCTGAACAGAGTACTCATTTTGAAGGTCTACGAAACGTTTCATTTGGTCACCCATCTGAAACTCAATTGTGTCCGCTTCATAAGCTTCCATAATGTCATTGTTGAATTCATCTGCAATATACGCATTGGCTAAGTGGTTACCGATGACCCACTTTTCTTTAGCAGGGAAGGCAAATGGTGCATCGATTCCAAGCTCGCCTTTTTGATCTTCCAGCGTTTGAACAGCTTCTTCTAGAGCTTCAAATGTTGTGATTTCTTCAGCATTGATTCCTGCTTCTTCAAAAACTTTTTTGTTATAAAGAAGACCGTATCCTTCCTGGTTGAAAGGAAGTCCTAATACTTGGTCATTACGGGATACGCCGGAAAGCGTCCCTTCAAGTGCTGCGTTTGCTGCATCTGTATCAGAAAGGTCTGCTAAGTACTGCTCATACTCATCGACATCTGTCGGTCCACCGACGTTGAAAATGTCAGGCTCTTCTCCAGAAGAGAAAGAAGTCTTCAATGAAGCCCCGTAGTCGTTTCCTCCACCGACGGTTTTCACGTTGATGTTCACGTTTGGGTTTTCTTCTTCATACATGGAGACAAGCTCTTCAAACTGGTCCTTGAACTCTACTTTAAACTGAAAGACATCGACGGTAACGGCATCGCCTGAAGCATTGTCATCTGAACTGCTGCTGTCGTCTGACCCAAATGAACAACCAGTAAGAGCTACAGTAGACGCCAACAATGCTGTCGCAATCCCAGAATAAAATTTGTTTCTTTTCATCTGATCCACCCCTATTAATTTATTAATCTTTGAATCCGCTTACATATCACATCTAAGAAAAGAGTTTTCTAACTTGTGCAACATGCGCGCATACGTTTGCGCAAATGGCAGTTAAAAAACTCATCCGCTTGTCCAACAATGAGTTATAAAAATGCTTTTGATTAAGATGTGAATACGTTTGCACAAAATTCATTGATTAATGAAGTTGAGTAAATCATAACACGAGGGTCATACAAATACAACAACATTTTTCAAATAATTCTCCAAATAGACAGCGTTTACATAGATTCGTTTTTTTCCGTCTTCTATGGTCGTGTCATGAACATAAGCGATTCCACATACTTTGTAAGAGTGAGGTGAAAGAAATGAAGAAAAAGAATGGTCCGATCAATTGGGAGGCTTTTTCAGAAAATGTGGAGAAGGTGTTAGGAGAAGATTTCTGGAACGACATGCATCATGTTATTCCAAAACGCGGCCCTTCTTATGACTTTTTTGAAACGGAAGATCAGGCTGTCCTTGTGATTGAATTGCCAGGTTTAACAAAGAACGACCCGGTCTATCTGACCCAGGAAGGCACGTCCATGATTATCCGGGGGGAGATTACTCCCGATTACCCCGTAGCGGAAGAAGATTTAATCCATAACGAACGATTGAAAGGGAGCTTCAAACGTGTGATCCCAGTGCCCTTTCATTTTACTGCGGAAGATATCGTGACCGCCTACAAAGAAGGTCTGTTGATCGTCACCATTTTCAAACGCCACAAAAACAGGGATATTCCCATTGAATTAGAGGATCATCAATAATGCAGAAATATCTCTTTTTCATCAGAGCTCTTTTTTTGTAAACGAACTTCAATTGCCCCGTCCTGGTACTGTGCATACCCATTTCTTCTGCTCGTCTGAGCAGGAAGCGCAATCTCCATCCTTTCAGCCCATATCCCGCTAACAAACAGTTTCCCGCTTCCAACACTCAATCTTATCGCTTCTACATCCACTTCGTAAGGAACAGGGATGGTAACGACAACTTCCTTCATCAGCTCCATCACTCTATAATCACTGCTCGGATGGCTTGGTTTTTGTTGATCTTTTGGTGTCAGAGCATCCTGAATCGACTTTTGCACGAAATCATTCATTTTCCCCATATCCATTAGATCATCAGGAAGAAAAGAGCTCTCTTTCCCCAAAGGATTGAACCAATTCATAATGTCTTTCATGCTTATCTTTTCCTTTCATACATTAGTCATAGGAGGTGATGATATGAGTCACATTCAATTTAAGAATTTGTCCGTTGACCAAATCACTGATGCATCTGGAATCTTTTCAGGAACAAACCTCCAATCCGGATTTAAGGCCGTGGAACAAAGATGGGAGGGAAACGGGAAAATCATTGGTCATAAAAACACCCTCCAACATAATAAACATCTAGTCATCAAACGGCCTTCTAAAAGAGTGTAGCCGGCATGTTCTTTAAAAAACGTCGTGACAAGGAAGCGGATATCGATGACCTTGTAAAAGAGATTCATGAATTAAAACAAGTGATCCAAGGGATGCAGGGAAAGCATGTGGAATACCACATCCATTTTGATCAAGTCGATATCCATGATCCGAATCTTGAACAACTGACGTTCCAGCTGGATCATTTAGATATCGATGAATTGAGTGGAGCTCTTAATATGGGGAACAATTTCGGTGTGAATGTGAAACCGAAAACTTCTTCACGACCTACCTTGAGCCGAACGGACAATGGACTGAAATTCAGCTTCAAATCAAAGGAGGATTCCTAATATGGCCGGTCTGTCTCCTTACTTTTTCATAGGGAACATAAGGATTGGAACGATTGAAAATGCCTCCTGTTTGAATATGGGAAACAATATCCCGACAGGATTTGAGAGTTACCAAAAACATAACCAGGGCTTTGGGAACGTCTATGGAGATGGCAATACCCTCGAAGGGTTACGTTCCATTTTAAGTGACTCAGCCATTCTTGACCTGATGTCCCAAGAAAACGGCCAGGAAATCCCGGAGTGGGTACAAAAACTCATGGAAAAGAAAATGGAGGATCATCCTGCAGATTGATCGGCTCCATTCTCCTTTTTAGATGGACGTGCCATTTTCGTAATCGGCATATCGATATTATCGTTATCATGAATCACATTAACATTGTAAGAAATGATGTTTCCATCCCCTACGACTGTACCAAGGGCAGCATTTTGCTTTTCCTGCGATTCCCAATGGGTTTGGGTGTTCGGACCGACAAATATGCCGGAGTTATTCGTCATGTGATTGACATAGATGGAGTCAAATTGAATATCGATCAGAAGCCCCCCTAATATTGGACGTTTGGTTGAGGGTTGCTGACGGTAGGGTTAACGATCGGTGTATCATTAACATCATTATCAATAATCGTATTCACATTGTTGGTCGCAATGAAAAAACCGACGGGAATTCCGGCAGCATTATTGTTCTTCCCTTGCCAGGACCAATCCGGCTGATTGTTCTGCCCTGTGGATATGATTCCATTTTCAGTAATGGAGTTGACAGCGATCTGATTGAAGACGACAGATACGGGCATTCCTATTCACCTCACCTTTTCTTCTGATATCCTATTCTAGAACATTTGGAATGTGTCTTTTTCGGACAAACCTACATCTCCCCCATGCTTCCCGTAACATTCAAAGCAAAAGTCAATCTCAAGAGCCGCTCCATCTGTAACCGTACACACTTCATACTCACGAAGCTCTTTTTTACACATCCAGCAAACGCTGTGAACTTCATTCATTTCTTGCATCGTCTCTTTCCAACCCATTCGTATCCCACCTTTGATTGTTTGGCTATAGCGTTATCTTACGCGGTACCCAGACACTTTCAAAATCAGCAAAATGCCCTTTGTCCCCTACCTTTGGTTGTTCTTTTTCTACTTTCTTCTGGTTATTTTTCGTTTTCGGAAGGGAATTCGACAATGGAAATCTAATTTTGATAAGAGTAGAAAATTAAATGAAATGAGGATGAAAGGAAAGGGATCGATATGAATACACCTATACCTATTGCCGTACAGCTTTATACTTTACGAAATGAAACAGCCGCAGACTTTGCTGGCACATTAAGGAAAGTCGCCGAATTAGGCTTTGATGCAGTGGAGTTTGCCGGTTTTGGCGATCTGACAGCTCCTGAGGTCAAACGTTTATTAGATGAACTTGGTTTAAAAGCTGCTTCCAGTCACGTGCCTTTGGATGAACTGAAGAACAATCTCCCACAGGTCATCGCGGATCAAAAAACGATTGGGAGCGAATATGTGGTATGTCCGTACATCGAGGACCGCAGTGAAGCTGATTATGTGAATTTAATTGAGGATTTGAAAAAAATCGGTGATGAATGCCGTCAACATGGTCTTACTTTGTGCTATCATAATCATGACTTCGAATTGGAGCCGCTGCCGGATGGAAGAAAACCACTGGAAGCGATTCTTGAGGAAACCGATGAGAACCAGGTTCAGGCGGAATTTGATATCTACTGGCTTCAAAAAGCAGGCGATCAACCTTCTGCGTGGATTGACCGCTACCAGGGACGTACGCCATTGATTCATTTGAAGGACATGACCCTTGATGAAGAACAATATTTCGCTGAGCTCGGGACAGGCGGCGTTGATTTGGATACGGTGTTTGTTCTTGGTGAGAAAGCCGGGGTAAAGTATTGGATCGTCGAGCAAGATGAAAGCCGACGCACACCTTTAGAAAGCTTGGAAATTAGTATGAATTACTTAAAAGAGAAGTTCCCTCAATTGAATAAATAAACGGAAGGGCGTGATTTCTTCACGCTCCTTCTTTATGTAAGGAGAACCAAATGGACAAAGCATTCGTATCATGGATTTATGATTTTTCTGAAGCCGAATGGGTGGATGCACTCATGATCTTCTTTTCATCATGGGGATACAAAGCGATAATCGCTTCATTCTTTTTGTTGGTTTTGTTGAAAACGACGCGGAAGCTCGGACTTACGGCCATTGCTGCATCTGTGATGGGATTAGTCATTAGCAGGACCATTCGCTGGATTGCGCCAAGAGAAAGACCTTTCGCAGCCCTTGAAGAGATCACGCCATTGATAGAAAAAGAAGCGAGCGCCTCTTTTCCCAGTGAGCAAGCATTATTTGTCGGCATCTTTATCGCCTTGCTGTGGGTAATCGGAAGTAGACTGAAATGGGTGGGGTGCCTTCTTGGATTCGTCATTCTAGTTTCAAGAGTGTACCTTGGTCATCATTATGTTTCAGATGTACTGATCGGGGCTGTTTTAGGTGGAGTTCTTTTCGTTACCGTTTATAAATTTTTCAGCAGCCGGCAGAGTTTCCCGGTAGAAAAAGAGAAAAGCCTGACCTCTTAAAAAAGAGTCAGGCTTTTATTTATTCTGGTGGATTCTCCATTTATTAAACTCCAGATATTCACGGAATTGTTCTTTAGAGATCCCTGAATTCATCGCTTCCTGAACTAAATTCATCCAATCTTTGTCTAACGTTTCATCTTGGGGTTCATTTTCTCCGTGGAGTAAAAAGTTGATCGAAACGTCTAGTTCCTGGGATATTTTAGTCAAGAACTGAATGGAAGGATTGGTCTGGATATTCCGCTCAATCGAACTCAAGTAAGATTTTGCGACTCCCGCCCTTTCGGCTAATTCAGATAGCGACATATGTCGGTCTTTACGAATTTTTTGAATGCGTTCACCGATCATGATCTCACCTTCTTTCCTGTTGATATGAGTATAGCACAGATTGAACAACCGTTCTATTTAAAGCACGAAAATCAATACGGAGTCCTATGTATGCTTTCGTTTCCTCTATGTGTATACTTCCTATTCCCTATCTTTTATTATCGTACAATCATACAAATTATTTAGTGAAAGTTTTACTTTAACGAACATTTTTTAGCTTTGTTCAAGTATATGGCAGTATTCTTGAAGACGTGAGTTCGAGACTTTTCGGGGGGATTTTGCCACGTTGAGCGTCAGGGGTGGCTGGGAAGCTACTCGCTTTCCTGTGGGGGAGTGCCGAGCTTCCTCGGACTACGTCCTGCGGGATCTCGCCTATCTCCTTCTCCCACGGGAGGCTCACCGCGCTCCCGCGGAAAGCGAGCTATTCCCCGCAGCCCCATCCACTCAACAAAAGTCTCGAAACTTAGTGTTCCACAATCGGGAGCTATACTTCAATAGACATTTGATAAATCACAAGTCGAATTGAGGTGATTATGAATCACTTTTGTGTAGGATTCACACACTAACTGTAAAAATGAGTGAGAATCCTTAGGAAAAAGGTGAACAAGATGAATGACATTGTGGAGCAGTTTGAAATCACATTCAACCAGATCCATCAACATTTGAAAGAACTGAATGGCTTCCCGAAGAATGATAATTTCGTGGAGCTTCTTCAGCGTTCCAAACTGAAGCATAGCGTCATCCGTATCCACTTTGACCAGTTGAAGCAGTACGCGAAACTCCGAAATGCGATCGTTCATGAACGGATCAGTGGGGATTACTTTATCGCCACACCTCATGAGGATGTCGTAAACGCATTGAAACGAATTAAACGAACGCTTGACCAACCGCCCGAAGCCCTGGAATTCGCCACTCGTCCCGTCCTCTTTTTCAAAGAAGATACAGCGCTCAGTCACGTGATGGAGGCGTTCGACCAGCACGGGATCTCTCAGTTCCCTATCTACACAAAAGAACGGGCCTTTTCAGGGTTACTAACCAATGACGGCATCGTCCGTTGGTTGTCTCAAAATCATAAAAATGAAAGAATCGTCCTTGAGAACATTTGCGCTTCAGACGTCCTCCCCGTTGAAAAGGATCGTAGTGTAGAATTTTTAAAAGCGGGTGCTACTGTATTTGACCTGGAAGAACGGTTTGAGAGAAGTTTAAATGAAAACCGAAAATTGAAGGCTGTTATTTTGACCGAAACAGGAAGCCCTGATGACCTGCCGATGGGAATTGTGACTACATGGGATTTGATTAAAGTGGACAGACGTGAAAGTGAGGAAGATTGAGTTTTTTCGAAGTTATAAAGCGAAAATTATTGAACGTTCATCCTTGAGAGGATATGATAAAACCATCCTAGTTTAGGAAGAGGGATGTAAGCATGAATGAACGCAGACATGAACCCTTCCGGTACCCATTCCAAACACCTCTCCCGGGTTTTTACAACAAGAAGTTCAGCAGCCATTTGTCAGGTCCTATGGAAGTGAAAGACATCAGTATGAACGGATTACGTTTTTCCTGTGATTCTCAACCTGGATTGTCTATGAAAGATGAGTTGTTCCTCACCTTCATTTATGAAAATAAGACATTTACAGCTGAAGGGCGACTCATTTGGATGAAAACGGAAGAGGAGCATATGACGTGTGGTGTACACGTGTTTGAATATCCAGATCAACTAAAAGAGATCATTGCAAAGCTTGGGGATTCACTTAAGGATGTTCAGAATGATTCAATGGAAACGAAGTCTCCGTAATGGAGGCTTTTTTATTTTGCTTTAATTGATTGGTGTCCTTTTGCCATTGCTTTTGAGTGCCTGGCACTGTTTTATGCATTTTGGTGCCTGGCACTTAAGGATCTCTTAGCGGTGCCACGCATTGAATCGTTAATATGTAAAAAAATGGCGTACCAGGTCATCCAATATTTGGATGACCTGGTACGCCAAAAAATGTAAGTTATTCTTTTTGGGCTCTTTTTCGGAAGAAGCCGGTGATTTTGTTGGATAGGTCGTCAAAGTATGTGTAAACGACAGGGATGAGTACAAGCGTGAAAAAGCTTGATACGGTCAGGCCGAAAATGATGGTGACCGCTAGAGGTTGTTGTGCTTCAGCGCCTCGTCCAATTCCTATTGCTAATGGGACCATGCCGAGTACTGTCGTCAGGGTCGTCATCAGGATAGGACGAAGGCGGTTAGGTCCCGCCTCTAAAATGGCTTCATAACGATCGTACGACTTCCGTCTCAGGATGTTGATGTAATCAACAAGCACGATGGCATTGTTGACGACAATCCCCGCGAGCATAATGATTCCAACAAAGGCCGGCAAGCTGAATGGCAGGCCGGTCACAAATAATCCGCCTGAGATTCCGATAATGGTTGCCGGTAAAGAAAACATGATAATAAATGGGAACAAGAAGTTCTCAAATTGAATCGCCATAACGGCATAGACAAGGAAAATCGAAAAAATCAAGGCAAGAGACAAGTCGCCAAAAGCTTCCTGCATATCCTGCGCCTGTCCTCCTATGGTATAGGAGTAGCCGTCAGGAAAATTCAGACGCTCCAACTCTGCACGCACTTCTTCTGTTGCCGTCCCTAGATCAATATTAGAAATCTCTGCTTCCACATTCACTTGTGGCTGTTGGTTTTGACGGAGCAGAGACACAGGTCCCTGAACTTGGTTCAACTCCGCAATGGTGGCGAGTGGAATGAGGGACCCATTCGGTGTTTGGACCGACATTCCTTCTAAATCTGCAATCGTCTGGCGCTCATCTTCCGGGAGGATGAAGCGCACATCAATTTCATCCGTTCCATTCCGATATCGTGTCGCCACCTGACCATTGAAACCAATCTGCACCTGGCTGATCACTTGTTGCTCAGTCAGTCCGTATTGGGCCGCTTTATCTTGATCCACTTCAATCTGCATTTCAGGACGTCCTTCATCCGTCGATGACGTAGCATTTTGCACCCCGTCAATTTCATTCATCAAATAAGCAACTTGGCCAGCAAGCTCGTCCAATACTTCATATTCTCCACCATTGATTTGCACTTGCAATGGTGCACCCGTTCCGAGACCAGCATCCAATTCACTCACTTCTATTTCAGCACCTGGAATGTTGGAGAGGGATTCACTCATTTCCTCCATGACAGTTTGGGTCGTTTTTTCCCGCTGTGAAGGTTCGACAAGCTGAATCGTATAGGAAGCAAAGTCAGACGAGCCGTTCCCTATGCTTCCCATGGAACCCCCGCCAATGGAAAGGTAGCTGACATCTATGATTTCACTATAGTTCTCAATCTCTGTGTCAATTTCTTCTGTGAGGGCTTCCGTTTCCTCTAGAGATGTCCCTTCAGGCATGTTCACTCGCACTTCCACCTGCCCTTGATCGGAAGGGGGGATGAATTCTGTTCCAATCAATGGAATGAGGGCTACACTCCCTGCGATAAGAGCAAATGTAATCGCAATGGTCGTTTTTCTGAATTTCAATACCCACCTTAAAATCGAGCGGTAGCCATCATTCACTTTTTCTAAAAAGCGGTTAAACCAGTACCGGCGTCCTTCTTCTTTCAAAGATTTTGTTAACAGTTTCGAAGATAGCATGGGAATCAAAGTCACAGAAACCGCTAAGGAAGCAATGAGCGCAAACATGATCGTCAACGCAAGTGGTGTGAACAATTCAGATGCGATGCCTTCTACGAAGATAATCGGTAAAAAGACGACGAGTGTCGTTGTCGCTGAGGCCACAACAGCGGGGGCAAGCTCTGATGCCCCTTGTTTAGCCGCTTCGACCATCGAATACCCTCGCTGACGGTAGCTGACGATGTTTTCTAAAATGACGATAGAACTGTCGACCATCATCCCAATCCCGAGGGCAAGTCCCCCCATCGTCAGCACGTTCAATGTTTCACCGGTGAAGTACATTAAAGTAAATGTCGATATAATCGCAATCGGTATCGACAACCCGATGACGAGCGTGGCGCGTACACTTTTCAAAAACAACAGCAGAATCAAGACGGAAAAAATACCGCCGAGGATGATGTTCAACACAACACTGTTGATCGATATTTTAATAAATTCTGATGTATCTAAAACAATGCTTGTGCCAACACCTTCGGGAAGATCGGCTTCCAGCTCATCCATCGCTTCCCTCACGTTATCGGCGGTTTCAACGGTGTTCGCATCCGTCTTCTTCAAAATGGAAAGTACGACAGAAGACGAACCGTTGACCTTGCTGATGGTGTTGGAATTGGTAAGCGTATCGTTCACTTCAGCAATTTGATCAAGCGTCACTTGTGCCCCTGAAGGAGATTGAATCCTTGTGTTTCTCACATCTTCCACAGAGGTGAATTCTCCATCAATCCGGATTTGCAGATCCTTCTGCCCTTTCTCGATGGTTCCTGCTGAGGCTGATTGATTGGCTGCATTCAGCGCCTGAATCAACGTTTGGGAATCCAAGCCATATGTAGCCATTTGGGCACGATCGACGAGAACTTGCACTTCTTTTGTCTGTCCGCCTTCAATGCTGACCGAGGCGACTCCTTCTTGCCGTTCAAGAAAAGGAACCAGCCGATTTTCTGCTACTTTTTGCAGCTCATCCGGCGTATCCCCTGAAAGGCCCACCGTCATGATTGGAAGCTGTTGCGGATCAAAACGGAGCACACTTGGATCTGACGCCCCTTCAGGTAAAAGTCCTGTCACCTGATCGACGTTTTCCCTGACTTGTAAGAGCGTGCTGTCAAGATTCACTCCTGTATTGAACTGCATAAGAACGAGCGAGGCCCCAGCCTGTGATTGAGACTGGAGCACCTCGAGTCCTTCAATACTACTGACGGAAGACTCCACTGGTCTGCTGACGAGTTTTTCGACCTCCTGCGGTGCTGCTCCTTCATAAGAAGTCGATACCACTGCAATCGGCAAGTCAATTTCCGGATATAAATCAATGGTCAAACTTCTTAGAGATACAAATCCCAGACCAAGTATCGCAGCAACGATCATGATGACTCCGACAGGCCTTTTGACAGAAAGGTTCACAAGCTTCATCAGGAATCCTCCTCCATGATGGTGACTTGATCCCCGTCTGACAGGGTCAGCTGTCCTGTCGTAATCACCGTCGCATCTTCAGGGATGTTTCCGGACACCGCTGTAAAGTCCGACTGAGATTCTAAAACTGATACGAGAACCTGGACTGCTTTTTCATCGACAACCTGATAAACGAAGGTTTCATCATTCTGTTCTACCAGACTGTCTGTCGGAACAATAAGTGTATTTTCCACCACATTCTCTGGAAGTAAGAAAGTCGCCATCATTCCTGGTTTAATCTTTTCATCTCCATTACTCACCGTTGCTTCGACCGGGTAAAGTCCAGTATCATCTGGAACGGAAGAGACGTAGCTGACGGTTGATGTGACCTGTTCTTCCAAAGAAGGAAGATCGACGGTGAGCTCCGCTCCTTTTTCAAAAAGAGAGAGTTGATCGGCGGTGACAGAAGCTGTGATCGTCATGGGATCCAGACTGACGATGGTGGCAAGTGGCTGTTGGTTGCTTACCATATCCCCTTCACTTGCATTCAATGTCGACACTTCGCCGGAAGTAGGTGCAGTGATCGCTTCATTCTCTGCTTGTTCCTGAGCCTGGTTTAATTGAACATTGGCTTGTTCCACCTGAAGCTCAGCCTGCTCAACGCCTACACGCGTCTGCTCCAATTGTTGTTCTGCTTGATCGACTTGCGCCTCTGCTTGCGCTACTGCAGACGAAGACTGAGGCTGCTGTCCATTTAACTGCTGGTATTGAGCATACGCTTGATCAGCACGGTTCTTCGCTTGTTGATAGAGCGCATCAGGAATGGTCCCTTCATCAGCCAATTTTTTCGTTTCATCAGCCAGTTGCTTGGCTTGTTCGTATTGTTGCTTCGCTGCTTCCGCTGCCTGAGCGGTTTGACTTGCCTCCGATTGCGAGGCCTGTTTAGCAAGGTCGACCTGCTCCTTCGCATTTTCAACACCTTGTGCCGCTTGCTCTTTTGATACTTGAGCATTTTCAAGCTGAGTTTCTGCTTGACGCAGGGCGATTTGCTGCAATTCCACCTGATTATCTACATTGCCTCCTGGACGGACGACGGCCACTGTTTCTCCTTCTTCTACTCTGTCCCCTTTGGCAACGTTCAAGGTCGCCAATTCTCCTGGGGTTTCAGGCAGGACAGGTGAAGTATCAGCAGCGGTCGCACGGGCCACCAGTTTACGTTCCACAACAAAATCTTCTTTTTTCACGGACTCCACTTTGACCGGCGTGATCCGCTCCTCTATTTCTTCATTGGCTTCTTCCTGATTACAAGCGGTTACAAAGAAGAGCACCATGAACATGAAAATCAACCGTTTCATCTAAGACTTCCTCTCCATATCAGACTCTCGTAAATCTCCCGGACTTATCTTCTTTTTCTTCTCTATTTTCCCCCTCAATCGATGAGAGGATACCCTATTCAAACGCACTGACCATGTAGTCATAATTACGATTAATGTTACTAAATCGCGATTTGTAATGCAACTTGTAGTATTCCTACGAAAATGACAAAATTGTGACTAATTTTGGAAGTGATTTGTTTTCATACCTGGCCCCTCCATTGCTTTTTCCGGTACCAGGTATGGCAGGATAAACAGCTGTACCCGGTACCGACCGACATGAACCTGGTACCGGTTATGAATAGTTAGTTATCAAATGAATGGCATAAAAAAGTGCACAAAAAAGCTGAACCTCATGAATTAGGTTCAGCTTCTTCGTATTATTGCAGATTATTACCGAGCTGGGCGACGATCAAGTCCAACTTTTTGACCTTCGGGAGCTCATAGCCCGGAAAACGTTCATCAAAGTGGGCGAAAACAGGTTCCAGTGCTTCATCTTCCAGTAGTTCTTCATAAGTCCGGAATGTATGTTGATACTGTCCGATATAACGCTTCATTTTTTTATCAAAGCCTGATAAATGATACGTAGATGAGTAGTCGAAGGCTTTGACAATATCACTATCGTACGTTGGGAAACTCGGATTAATCGTATGCAGCATAGAAGCAGCTAATGGAAATTGCATCGTCGGGTTTCCTTTGTGATTTTTCACCTCGTAAAGGCTTTTCGTAATGTGGACGATGTTCGGGCGTTCATATCCACGTTGTTCTTCCATCAGTTTGAAATAGTACGTTTCAAACTCCTTCGTCAGACTTGGATTGTCGAGGCGGAAGAAGTGCCGAAAGATGAATTGATAGAGCGTATCGTCCGGTACATAAGTATCTTGAAAGACGGTATGAAGATAGAGATACACATCCAATTTTTCCAGTGGAATCTTGTTCACCACTTTTTCATAGTCTTCCAAGATCAAATCTTTCAGGTCGCTTGCCGTTCTGTATTTCATCAATAATCACCTCTATTCGCTTATTCCACACATGAGAAACCTGAAAACTCCTGATTGTAAAGTTTTTATGAATATTTCTACTTCCATTCTACATAAGATTCTAACGTTTTCCAAAGGTTTTCAAAAATCCGGACTAAGATATAGTTCGTCCCCTCTCTCGCTTGATTTTATGAAGAACCAACCGATGGTATTAGAAAAGGAGGGATAAGATGGACATCGCAGCAATATCAATGGCTATGAGTACAACAAGCCTGAAGCAACAATCCAGTCTGGCTTTGATGGATAAAGTAAAAGGGGATACAGAAGAAAAGGGGAACCAAATGGTGGAAATGCTTAACCAATCCATTCCTCACCCTGATCTCGGCAACCGGATTGATTTAAAGGGATAAAAAAGTTAGAGCTGGTAGGAAACTTTTCTACTGGCTCCTCTTTAAGAGGGTGATGTCAATAGGGAAAGGGTTAGCGTTGAGCGGTTTCACTTTATTTTTTGTAGGCATAGGGCTCTACCTCCTCGAACCATTAAACATTTTGGATTTATTCATCCCTGTTTTTACAATTGGAGGAATATGTATGCTTGCCATTGCCAACTTTCTGTCCATGAAAAAAAGCCGCTGAGAGGGCGGCTTTCTTTTATTCGTTATTATTTTCTTCGTCTGTTGTGGCACCATCATCTGTCATGCCGTCTTGGCCGTCTTCACCATTTCCGCCATTTTCGCCGTCAGTCATATCATCTTGTTCTTTTTCTTCATCGTTCATGTCGCCTTCTTCATCCGTAGCGTCATCCATATTGTCCTCTTCGTTGTTGTTGCCTTCTTCCATATTTTCTTCTTCTTCCATGTTGTTCTCTTCTTCTTGAGGCTCTTCTTCAGAAGCACAAGCTCCTAGTAGGGATACGGCAAAAAACGCGACCAAAAGTTTCATAAGTAATGCTTTCATCGGTGTTTCCTCCTTTTAATGATTTCCCAAACTAGTATGTCCATATCCTGTAAGTTCATCCATATATACTAAAATTTTTTCATCTCTCCCCTTATTCCAGTAACGCTCCCGTTTGTGGAAGACTCAGTTTCGAGATGTTTCCGGGCTTCGTTTGAGCATACAAGCAGAGATTCTGAGAAGTGGTTTCGAGAGACCACACATGGTAAAGGGGCGGAGGGGAATGGGGAGACTCCTGCGGGAAAAAAGTGCATGGTGAGACCCCACAGGACGCAGTCCGAGGAGGCTCACCGCGCTCCCGCGGAAAGCGAGTCATTCCCCGCAGCCCCATCCACTTACACAAAAGTCTTGAAACTGAGTCTTCCACAATCCTGCGATATACTAAAAAAGAACGCAGCGGCTGCTGCATTCTTTTTCTTAGTTATTTCAAAGCAAACATGATTTCCGCTTCACATGCGACTTCTCCATCGACAGAGGCTGTTGCTTTTCCTTTTCCTACAGGACCTTTCAAACGGACGATTTCCACTTCCAATTTCAAACGGTCACCAGGCTTTACTTGGCGCTTGAAACGGCATTTGTCGATTCCTGTAAAAAAGGCCAGCTTCCCTTGGTTTTCTTCCTTTTTCAACATAGCGACCGCACCCATTTGGGCGAGGGCTTCTGTAATCAGGACTCCTGGCATGACAGGGTAATCAGGGAAGTGCCCCTGGAAAAACGGTTCGTTCATTGTTACATTCTTGTATCCGACCGCGCGCTCGCCTTCTACAATCTCTTCTACTTGGTCAATCAGTAGAAAGGGATAACGGTGTGGGATAATTTCTTTGATTTGTTGTATATCCAGCATAATCTGTCTCCTTTCCTATTCCATGCTTTCATTATAAAAGAAGCACAAGCCAGGGACAAAGTTTTTTCTGAGGGTCCGTTTTAAATATGCACTTCAGGGAAAATATACTAGTAAGTTTACTTATTACAAAAAAAGGAGGCCGCTGCGATGCTTTGGACGATTTTAATTATTATCCTCGTTCTATGGCTATTAGGCTTACTCGGGGGTATTGCAGGAAACTTGATTCATATTTTGCTTGTGGTAGCCCTCGTTGTTCTTATTGTCCGTCTTGTACAAGGCCGTGGGCGATTATAGTCAAATGTAAAAAAACCGCTATGGACGCGTCCATAGCGGTTTTTATTTATGAGCTGCGTGTCAGTTCATTTGTAGAGGAAGTGCTTGTAGAAAGTGTTTGTTCACTACTTCCTGCCATCTGCGTATGTTTCATTTCCCTTACCGGACTCGTAGGGGTCAACCAACACGTGTACCACGATCCCTCTTTAATAATTGGATCAAGGTCGAACAGTTCATATTTGCAGTTTTGAGAGATCTCTTTCAATTCTCCTTTGTTTGGCAAGGCAAAAAGGTTGGAGTGAGCGACAAAGAAGCTGTTAAATGCTGAAGAGAATGCTTCTCCATGTTCCGTTTCATTGATTGGTGTAATCACTGATATCAGCCCTTGATTTTTCACATAGGTATGGAGGTGATTCAATAGATCCCTGCGGTCTGCCGGATGGATATAATGAAAGATGTTATGCAGTAAAACAACATCCACATTCTCACCTTCACGTGGTTTCCACTCATTAATATCCCCGACTTCGAAGCTGATGTTCGGATAACCTTCTGATAAGGTACGCGCTTTTTCAATGACCTTCTGATTGATATCTACTCCGATCATCTCCAGATGTGGATATTCCATGGCGAGCTTCCTTAAATAACCTCCATGTCCACAACCTAAATCAACGACAGAAGTCACTTGTTTATCTTTGATCATCCGCTTAATTTTCTTAATGGCAAAATGCTCAAGGAGAGCGGACGTTTCTGCTACCACTTCTCCATGGCGCTCATGATTAAATTCCGCCCGTTCATGGGATTTCATGATGTCTGGATACTTCAACAATGTCGGCAGGTGTAGTTCCATCATTTCTTTCAGCAAGGCTTTGACTCCAGGTGACTGGTCATCCCCCATCAAGCTTGCGCATTTTCTCTTTGATGTTCGATAGCGGTTGTTCGGGCGTTTCTTCATGTGCTTGACCGCCACACCCACCTTAACCCAGGAGCTGAGCAGGTCATAAGGGTAGCCCGTCTTCTCACTGATCGCTTCAACCGTCCGTGCTGTTCTGAATTCATCAAAAAGACCGAGTTCTGATCCCACATATGCGTGCCAGCTTGGTAAGAATGATTCGTTCTTTTTCATCCATTTCCTTGCCTGCATCGCTGTTACCCATTCATTCATGATATCCTTCCTTTCCCGTTTCTTTTCCAAGGATAATCTTCTGCTTCAGAAAAGAGATACTGACGCTGTTTCTGATCTGATACCCTTTTTTGTCTAGTTGGAAGCATACTGCCTTGGACGGCTCTGTCCACCAAAGTGAAATCCCATTTTCCCAGTCCTGATATGTTCAACATTTGTTTAACGTGGAGTTGGTCATCATCATAAATTCTCTGGACAGCTTTCATTCGCAACTTCCTCCACCATTCGTATTGGAACGAATACACAAGAGCAGATAAATGACTCAAGTTGAGTAAAAATTCTACACGGGGTCTGCGAATGTCTTCATAATAATGAAGGTAATCCGTGTAATTTTTCCCCTCTTCCTTACACCAAGCCAGGAGCTCACCTAAAACATCAGCATCCTGGATGGCAAGATTCATCCCTTCTCCGGCCATGGGGTGAACGGTGTGCGCTGCGTCCCCTATAATCGCTAAATTTCCGGAATAATAGCGATCGACATGATACGTAAACGGAATCATCAGTTGGACCGTTTTCCAATCTTCAATGGTCCGCACCCCTTCTGCAAGCTCAGGTTCAAGTTCACTGTAAGCTTGATAGAGGGACTCCAAACCTTTTTCCTGGATTCTTTTATACTCTCCCGCTTTGATTAAGAATACGGTCCGTACTTCATTATCAGGCAGAGGGAATAACCCTAGAAAACAGCTGGATGTCGTAATGATCTTCCCTTTTGTGAATGATTCTGGCCGGGGAATAGTGACAGTGAGAAAATGATGATTGTAGTCTTTTCTTTTAACGTGGACATTCATTGCGTCACGCGTCGGTGAGCTCCGCCCCTCTGCCCCTATGTACACTTGAGCCTGGACGTAGAATGTCTCTTTCTTGCGCTTCACTTTTGCCATCCCTTTTTCAAACCCCAGGAACCTTGCACCAGGGAGGTAGTGAAAAAATTCATCAAACTCCTTCCCCTTATTCCTGAGAATCTCTTTTGTTTTTTCATGCGGAACCATCAACGCGTGATCGTAGACGCTTGCCACACGGCTGTAACTCAACTCTGTCAGGTTGATCTCTTCAGGAGTACTGCCGCGGTTGCGATGAACTTCCTGAAAACGCAACTGGTCGATAACATGACCGTTTTCTTCCACTTCGTCCAGTACGCCTAACCTTTCAAGAATAGCCAAAGTCTTCGGTTGCAAAAGTTCACCTTTATATACAGGAGATTCTCTTTTCAGCTGTTCCGCTATGACCACGTGAACACCACGGCTCGCCAGCTTCGCAGCAAGAGCAAGCCCTCCTACGCCACCGCCTGCAATGAATACATCTGTCTTCATGATTATGATCCCTCCCCGCTGCTTTGTCCTCTGTACGGATGTAATTCCCTAATCCATAGCTTGAAAACATTCGATGCTTCGCTTAACCGGTACGAGGACAGAAATATTCGTACCTCCATGCTATCGGCGGTGAACAGTGCCAGGCACCTTCAACCGTATGCGAGGTACCAGGCTTTGTGTTCAAGTAATCACAAATGTAACCAAAAAGAACACGAGCCGTAACGACTCGTGTTCTGCATATTGAATAGGCTTATATCATAGAATGAAGTACAAGCTAAAGATTATTCTGTTTTCGTAACGATATCCCAAATGTGGCGCCATGTATCCATTTCAAGCGCGTCTGTCGGGTTCCCATCACCAATAACTCCATATCCGACCATCAATCCAATCAGTAAGGCAGCCGCACTGAAAAGAAGGACAAGAATGATACGCAGCCATATCGGCAGGACTCGCCGCCGTCCTTTTTTCGGAGCTTTCTCTTTTGCTCCCGATTCCTGCTTTTTGGACGATGCTTTCGCAGGCTTCTGCTTCGTGGCTTCATCTAAAGCTTGACGCTTTTTTTCTCTTTCCTGCTCTTTATTTAGCTTTTTGCCTTTTGATTTAGGATCTGTTGCCATGGTCCGTCAAACTCCTTACGTTTATGATCTCAGTTGACTCACAAGCCCCATCATTTGATCACCTGTGGATATGGATTTGGCGTTGAATTGATAGGCACGCTGAGCCATCAGCATTTCTGTCATTTGCTTCGCGACATCCACATTCGATGTTTCAAGCGTCTGGGACTGCATTTTTACATCTCCAGAAAGCACATCTCCCATAATTCCATCCTCTTCTACATTGTCAGGAATACGGAAACGATTCGCCCCTACCGATTCTAACATACGAGGTCGGACAGCTTCACTAACATCCAACGTACCTTCCACCACTTGGTTCTGGTCTCTTGTGACGAGAATTCTTCCATTTGGATCGATATTGATGGCTTGAAAGTTGTCTTCAAGTATAATATTTTCACCGTCCGCTCCCATTACAGGGTGACCATTATCATCTGTCAGCAGCAATTGACCGTCATCGACCGGGTTCAAATAGAAGTTTCCTGCACGTGTATAGTGAACTTCTTCCCCTTGTTCCGTTGTGACTCGAAGGCCGAACATATGGCTGTCTTCCAATAAAGCCACATCCAGCTCCCTGCCCGTATTTTTCAAGCTCCCTTGAGTCAGGTCGAGGTTTGTGTGACCAAGCTTTGCTCCTGAACCAATCCGGATGCCTTCCGGTGTCAGCCGGCCGACCTCTGCATCAGAATGAGACTGGTTGTCGATTTGTTGATACAATAATGAAGAAAAATCGGCGTTGCGGCTTTTGTATCCTGTCGTTTCACTGTTGGACAAGTTGTTTCCGACAAGGTCCAGCTTCTTCTGCAGTTGTCCCATCGTCACAGCCGATTGGATCATTGAACGATTCATGAAAGATGCCACACTCCTTAACTAATTCTTCCGATTTCCGTCACTGCTTTTTGCATGCTTTGATCATAAGCTTTTAAGACACGCTGGTTCATTTCGAATGAACGGTATGTATTCATCATTTCTGTCATCGTCCTGTTTGGATCGACATTTGAACGCTCCAGATGGTGTTGAAGGATCGAGTAATCCACTCCCTCTTCCGCTCCAGGGTTTACAATGATATCCCCCTCTTCAGAAAGACGAAATAGATCGTTTCCTTCTTTGACCATTTGAGAAGCATCCGGTGTATAAGACAGCCCAAGTGTGAATGCCTGTCCATCCACCGTAAGCTCTCCAGTTTGTGAAACATTAAACTCCATGCCACCCGTATCGATCGGGTCTCCGTTTCCATCCAAAACATAATACCCGAGATTTGTCGTCAAGAAACCTTCGCCATCTACGGTGAAGTTCCCATTACGTGTGTAACGTTCTTCCCCATCCTCATTCTGAACACGAAAGAAAAGAGAACCGGATTCGTCAGGTACTGCATTTTGGACAAGGGCAAGGTCTGTCCCCACCCCAGTTTCTTTCAGGTCTCCTTGAACAAAAGAAGGAATCGCTTCCTGCATATACACACCTGTGTTAAGGGATCCTACATGGCCGCCATCAGGTATTTTGAATCCATTCTTCGTCGGGATCGTCTTGCTTCCCATCCGCTCTATCAATAGCTCTGGAAAAGCACGCATCGTCCCCTGGTCTGCTTTGTACCCTGGTGTGTACGCGTTCGCCATATTATTCGACAACGTTTCCTGCATCCTCTGGTTGGCCATCATACCTGCTGCTGCTGTGTAAAATCCCCTTAACAAGGTGTCTTCACTCCTTCCGTCCCATCTAATCTATAGCTTCGTTGAAATACGCTTATCGATATTTTCAAGCATGATGCCTGTACCTGTAGCGACACAATCCATCGGAGATTCTGCTACAAGAACAGGAACCTTCAATTCTTCGGCGAGCAGTTGATCGATGCCATGTAGTAGAGCCCCGCCGCCCGTCATAATGACTCCACGGTCAATAATATCCGCAGACAATTCAGGTGGTGTACGTTCCAGCACTTGTTTAGCTGCTTGAACGATGACCTGTACAGACTCACGTAAAGATCTTTCAATTTCTTCAGAGTTGACGGAGATTGTACGTGGTAATCCGGACACCATGTCTCGACCGCGAATTTCGATTTCCTCGTTTCTTGACCCAGGGAAAACCGTCGCCACGCTGATCTTAATGTCTTCAGCTGTCCGCTCTCCGATCAACAATTTATACTCTTTTTTAATGTATTGTAGAATCTCATGATCAAACTTATCACCGGCCATTTTAATGGAGGAAGCCGTGACAATATCGCCCATGGACAAAACAGCGACATCCGTTGTGCCACCTCCGATATCGACAACCATGTTCCCGCTTGGTTGGAAGATATCCATACCGGCACCAATCGCTGCTACCTTAGGCTCTTCTTCTAAATATACTTTTTTACCACCAGATTTCTCAGCCGCTTCTTTGATCGCTTTTTGCTCCACTTTCGTAATGTTCGTAGGGCAACAGATCAACATGCGCGGTTTAGATAAGAATCCTCTCACGTTCGTTTTTTGGATAAAGTGCTTCAGCATCGCCTCCGTAACGTCAAAATCTGCAATGACACCGTCCTTCAACGGTCGGATGGCTTCAATGTTGCCTGGCGTACGTCCGACCATCCGGCGGGCTTCTTCACCTACCTCGAGCACTTTTCCAGTGTTACGGTCCATGGCAACCACGGACGGTTCGTTCAATACAATTCCTTTGCCTTTCACGTGGATGAGTACGTTCGCTGTACCCAGGTCAATTCCTATATCTCTAGCAAACATGTTCTGTAGATCCTCCCTATTGTAAAAAACATAATCCAAGTAACGTACAGGACCCTCGTAATCCGTTACGTTACACCGGCAATGGAGATCAATCTCCTTCAACTTATATTTCCCTATTGTTTCAAGTTCTATTTTCGATTTAAATCATGCACATCTAGTTCTTTATTCTATCACAAAATTACGAAATCCGTCTCTTGAGATATGAAAAAAGTTACCAAATATCGAGGAAATGTGACAAAGGGAGGAAATCAGAGTTCATGCTAGAGGTTGAACAGGTTGATCATCCACAAATTGGGCTTTGTACTTTCTCCTGGTGGCTTCTCCACCTCTGAGGTGGCGTATTTCTTTATGATGATCGAGTATCTTCTTCACTTCCTTGGCAAGTTCGGGATTCACTTCCGGAAGTCTTTCAGTCAAGTCTTTATGGACCGTACTTTTTGAAACACCAAACTCTTTGGCAATCACTCTCACCGTTTTTTTCGTTTCGATAATGTGCTCTCCAATCTTGATGGTCCTCTCTTTGATGTAATCATGCACTCCACTCGCCTCCTGTGATTGACTATCCAAGGGGGTGGGATTCTTAGGAAAGCGTTTCAATTGTGTTGTGTGGGTGTACTCTGGAAGTTAACTCATGCTGGATCACCCTGGATGTTACCGAGTGCTCGGTTATCCTCATTGTATTAATAAAAGTTCTAAGATATGCCAGATGATGCATGGGCTGGTGTGATTTCTTGTAATTTCATGCTTGATACACATCATTGAAAACCATTTCTTCATCATATGTAACACAAAAGGCTTCATACATGCTTAAACGCATTGCCCTAACAAACAGATACCAGCTTCACCGTAATCATACAAACAAATAAAAAAATGAGGGCAGAACCCTCATTTTTTAAGTCTGTGTGGTAGAGATGGAAGAGGCACTATCTTCATCTGGTGTTTGCTCTTCATCTTCAGAACCAGCTGGATCTTCATCCGTATTTAATTCTTCTTCCGTAGACTGCTCTGCATCGTCAGAAGATTGCTCTGTACCTTCAGAAGGCTCTTCGCCATCTTCTTGTGGCTCTTCAGCTGGAGGATCTTCTTCTTCCTGAACTTCCTGTCCAGCATTCTCAATAATGTTACTCATTGGCTGACCAAAAAACTCTTCAGGGTTGACAGGCTGTCCATCGCTGCGTACTTCAAAGTGTACGTGAACACCACTCGCTTGACCGAAGGAGTTCTTACCTGCTGAACCAAGAACATCACCTTGTGCTACATCAGATCCTGCTAATACATCGACATCTTCTAAACTAGCATACACAGTTGAAATGTTTTCATCATGTGTGATTTCAATAACATTGCCGTATAGCGGATCTTCTTTAACTTCTGTGACTGTTCCTGACAAAGCTGCGGTAACTTCGAAAGCTTCTCCATCTTCTCTAGTAATGTCTACGCCTTCGCTTTGGTAATACTTATTGTTGTATAGGACCAGTGCACTTTCTTGATCTTGCTCGGAAGCGTCGTAATCATAGAATTTAGTGACAATGGATGCTGCCTTTTCATCAGCAACAGGCATTTCCAAGTTTTCCTGATGTTCCATTACTGGTACAGTATCTTTCTCATTATCCGCCGTCAAAAACTCGTCCTGGACTTTGGAATCTGGTTGCTCTGCGATTTGGTCTTCCAAATCACTAGCTCCTTGTTGATACCAGAACACTCCGACAAGTACTAATGCAGCCACTGACAAATACAATGCTGGATACAACCACTTCTTGCGCATCAAGCGTTTGAACTTTAATTTAGTCACGCTTTTCTTACCTTCCTCTTTCATGTTCATCACCTCAAAAACCATTCTGAACACTTCTATGGGATTATATACATCCAAAGGAAAAATTTATTAAATCATAGACTCCTTCTTCCACAATAGCTCCCGTTTGTGGAAGACTCAGTTTCGAGACTCTTTCGGGTTTCGTTGCTATGTTGGGCGTCAGGGGTGGCTGGGAAGCTACTCGCTTTCCTACGGGGATGACAGCAAGCCTCCTCGAGCTTCGCTCTGCGGGGTCTCGCCAGTCAATCCATTCCCGCGGGAGTCTCGCAGCTTCCCAACCACCCCATTCGATGTAGGTGAGAAACGAACCCCTATACCAAGATGGGGCGTCTTCCACCCCAACGCAGGATCAGGCATAAAGCGCTCCAAATCAACCTTTTACGCTCGGAATGACCAATGGGAGGAGTTTCAAATTATCTATTTCTCTTGAGCATACAAGCAGTGATTCCGAGAGTGGTTTCGAGAGCCTCACACGGTAAAGGGCGGAGGGGAATGGGGAGACTCCTACCTTAAGTGTGGAGGCGCCTTGGTCAGCGGCGTATGGACTGGACTGAGCTGGCGGAGATAAAGGAAACACGAAGAACGGAGTGATTCGATGTTGACTTATCGTACAGAAGCGAGGGAAGTCTCACTAGCCGCTAGGCGCCGGAACCGGATACCTAAGAGAAAAAAGTGCATGGGGAGACCCCGCAGGACGCAGTCCGAGGAGGCTCACCGCGCTCCCACGGAAAGCGACTCATTCCCCGCAGCCCCCATCCACTCAACAAAAGTCTCGAAACTGAGTCTTCAACAATCCTGCCATATTGTTTAAGAGGATACATTTTAAACAAAGAAAAAGAGCTGCTCAGGGCAGCTCTTTAGTTTACTGTGTCTTCTTTTTCAATGGTTAACGAAGCTGTTTGTGTGCTTAGTGGGGCGATTTCTGTGTCTTGATAATAGTGATGGATGATTTCTTTATAATCCTTACCTGATTTCGCCATGCCATTGGCCCCGTATTGACTCATTCCTACACCATGACCATAACCTTTCGTTGTGAAGATGACATGTTCCCCTTTTTGCTTGATGCTGAAGTCACTGGATGGCAACCCGATTTTTTCACGGATTTCTCTTCCGGAAAACGTATGATCCCCAAAATGGACTTCGTCTACTCGGTTTCCTTCTGTCTTCGTCATCGTTGTCTGTTGAATTCCTGACCCTATGCTTACACCTAAGGTCTGTTCAAGTTCAGCAACGGTAATGATTTTTTGATCGACGAACTTCGGTGATTCCTGATCCCATGGACTTTCTACGCTTTGGAGGTATGGAATGTCATGCTCCCAATAATCTCCTGCGTTTTCTGTAAAACCGTTGCTCGTTGAAAAGAACGCTGCCGTGATGGGCTGTTGATCGTACGTAATGATTTCACCTTTTGTCGCGTTGACAGCTTCTGTGATTTTTTTCATATTCTCTTCATAATTGTCTTTCCATTGACTTCGGAGTTGATCTTCATCTTTATAAACTTGGTGGCTGACCGTATCCGTAACGTCTGCTTC
Source organism: Halobacillus trueperi (assembly GCF_003386945.1). NCBI lineage: Bacteria > Bacillati > Bacillota > Bacilli > Caryophanales > Bacillaceae > Halobacillus > Halobacillus trueperi. Next base: position 148,782 of record NZ_QUAE01000009.1, read on the forward strand.
TGAAGAAACTTTTTCACCCTGGACCAAGTGGCGGGTAATATAAGTTCTTGCGGCGAGGGCCTGGGCTTTCAATGCTTCCATTTCAAAGTTTACGGGCATTTCAGAAGCAACGACTCGAGCAACATAACTTTCTAAAGGAACTTCCTCGATCTCTTTTGTGGTGCTACGCAATACTTTGACAGCAAATGGAGAGTCCTCCACGCTAGCTACTTCTTCTGTTTGCGGGGTTTCCTTCACTTCTTCCGTACCCCCGGAATTCGTAAATGGGACGACGATCATCGTTGGTAGGATAAGTATTGTTGCAAATAAACCACATAAGGCAAGTATTCCAATTCCATTGTTTTTTTTCATCCGCATCCTCCTGGTTACAAAGTAAATCCCTCTACTAAAAATGTATCCAGAAATAGAAGATGATAGAACTAAAAAAGCTTACCTATTTCAAAAATATTGAAACAGGCAAGCTATAAAGATGTATATATTATAATGTCGATACTGATTCGCTTGGTTCGTGATCTTCTGAATAAACTTCTTCTTCTCTAACACGCTCAATATCAGCGCCGAGTGTAGCTAATTTCTCAGCAAAATCCACATATCCGCGATCCAGGTGCTTAAGCTCCGTTACCCTTGTATATCCATCGGCAACTAAACCAGCTAGGATCAAGGCTGCTCCGGCTCTCAAGTCGGTTGCGGCGACTTCCGCACCTTGTAAGGATGATGGTCCTTCAATGATGACACTGCGACCCTCGATTTTCAAATTCGCGTTCATACGACGGAATTCTTCCACATGCATGAAGCGATTTTCAAAAACGGTTTCTGTAATGACGCTCGTGCCTGCGGCATTCAGCATCAGAGCCATCATTTGAGATTGCATGTCTGTCGGAAAGCCAGGGTGTGGCATCGTTTTAATATCTGTTGCTTGTAAAATATCTGGTCCGATAACACGTAAACCACTTTCTTCTTCTTGAATGATGACGCCCATTTCTTCCATTTTGGAAACAAGGGGACGTAAATGTTCGTGCATCGCACCTTGTACGAGAACATTCCCGCCAGTAATCGCTGCAGCTACCATGAATGTACCTGCTTCAATACGGTCTGGAATGATGGTATGAGTCGTACCAACTAGCTTCTCAACACCTTCGATGCGAATGGTTTCTGTTCCTGCACCGACAATGTTTGCGCCCATTTTATTCAAATAGTTTGCCAGGTCGACAATTTCCGGCTCTTTCGCACAATTCTCAAGAATCGTCTTTCCATCTGCAAGAGCTGCAGCCATCATGACGTTTTCTGTCGCACCAACACTTGGGACATCGAAGTATATTTTAGCACCTTTTAAACGGCCCTTAACTTCAGCTTCAACATAGCCGTTCCCAACGGTTACTTCAGCTCCCATTGCCTCAAAGCCTTTCAAGTGCTGATCAATCGGACGTGAACCAATGGCACATCCTCCTGGCATAGCAACCTTAGCATGGCCATACCGGGCCAAAAGTGGTCCCAATACAAGAACAGAGGCGCGCATTTTTCTTACATATTCTATTGGTGCTTCTGTTTCCAATTCACTAGAAGCATCTACCGTGACTGTATTCCCCACCATATTTACATCTGCATTCATATGTCGGATCACTTCATTGATCGTATATACATCAGCTAAAGCGGGTACTTCGTGCAGTACGCTTTTTCCTTCACTTGCAATAATACTTGCTGCGATGACAGGCAGTACGGCATTCTTGGCACCTTCTGCTTTAACGGTACCATTCAGCTGCCTCCCACCACGGACGATGATTTTTTCCAAGGTTCATTCTCCTCCGCGTCCATATTCACTATTATTAATATTCAGCAGTTATTATGGGTGTGCCAATCGTGATGTTTGTCTCCCCGCCCAAAGTTCGGGTTGCGAATTGAACGTTCATCATTCGATCCCCAGCATCAATGGCCTGATCCCACTTTTTGGTGTATCCGGTCCTGCTCGTCCAACCGTTTTCGTCGATTTCATCTATTGTTGTTATGTCGAAAGCTTGTTTGAATTTTTTATACACTAAAACATCATCAATAATACCACTAAACTTGGCCTTAATACAAGAGAATTTAGTGACATTTTTTGAGAAAAATCGACGAGAAATTTCATTCATGTTTGTTTGATTAATGCTTGTTAATGAAGGTGTTCCCTGTCCTTCAGTGGTATAAACCACTTCCACATCGCTCCACGCATTTTTTGGAACAACCATGCTAAACCTTTCGATGATTTGTTCGTTTTTATGACTGTTTTTGACGGTGTACTTCACGGCATTCATTGTAATCTCTTCCGCAACGACAGGATCAGACCAAAAATTCATGAGATCCTTTTTCAATTGGTCCGCCTTTTTTCTAGACACCTTTTCTTTCAACGTTATCGTCCAGCCACTCACTTCAAGCTGCTTATCCGCAGCAAATGACGAAAACTCCATGAGTGTTTCTTGAGCTCCTGTCATTTCCTGTGGATAAGCACCTGTTCCTATAATAAATAGAGCAATTATTCCAGCCAAAACACTTTTCATTTTGAATGCCTCCCCAAGCATGTTCTTACTATAAGTTTGACCTGAGAAGAAGACATTCATACGAAACATTTCCTAACAACTTTAGACATTTGCCTATCGTCATTAAAATAAATAAATAAGGCTGTTTGACCACTTAATAAAATCAAGAAAGAAATTGCTGACTGTTGTACCCAGAGCGATGGTTACTAAAATGAGCAAAGCTCTTGCTTCAAAGACCTTGTTTTTCCTGAAGAATGCATCAAAATTAATCGACTGCAAAACTCTCCACGTAATGATAATGAATATCAAATGTGAGGTCATGCTAAGAATCGCTTCTTCCGCGAAGTATTGTTCCATAGGTGTTGCTCCTTCCCTGGTGTATGTCGAGATCCCTCATTTCTTCATCAACTAATCAAGATAAACTGACAAAAGAGGAAATATTCCACTCCATTTCCCGGGTAATAATAGACATTTTACATCTTTTTGACGGGACTATCCAAATTTCGCTAGCGAAAAAAGCTGGTAGTTTTCACAAAAAAACTGCTCTCATAAAGAAAGCAGTTTAAAAGTTGTTCTCATAAACATTCAAGCGATTTAAGGCACGCTTGAGTGCCAATTCAGCCCGTTGGAAATCAATGTCGGCTTGTTTGTCCTGAAGGCGACGTTCGGCACGTTCTTTGGCCATACGGGCACGATCAATATCAATATCCGCTGGTTTTTCAGCAGATTGCGCAAGAATCGTGACTTTATCTGGACGAACTTCCAAGAAACCGCCACTTACCGCGATACGATCTGATTTGCCTTCCCCTTTAAGACGAACAGCGCTGATCGTCAAAGGCGCGACCATCGGAATGTGACCTGGAAGGATTCCAAGTTCACCGCTTTCCGCCTTACAGCTGACCATTTCAAATGCATCTTCCAACACCGGGCCATCAGGAGTGACTACACTCACCGTCAGTGTGCTCATTCGTATTCCTCCTTGGCTGATCATGAAGAGGAAGAGGAACTTTTTTTTCAAGCCCCTCTATCCACCAGACCTGTTTATTGCATTTGTTTTGATTTTTCAACGACTTCTTCGATTCGTCCAACAAGACGGAACGCATCTTCCGGAATATCGTCGTATTTGCCGTCAAGGATTTCCTTGAAGCCTTTAACCGTTTCTGAAACAGGCACATAAGAACCAGGCTGGCCAGTGAACTGTTCAGCAACGTGGAAGTTCTGAGAAAGGAAGAATTGTACGCGACGTGCACGAGAAACCGTCAATTTATCCTCATCAGAAAGCTCATCCATACCTAGAATCGCAATGATATCCTGAAGCTCTTTATAGCGCTGAAGCGTACGCTGAACCTCGCGGGCAATTTCATAGTGCTCATCGCCGACGATTTCAGGGTCTAAAGCGCGAGAAGTGGAAGCAAGCGGGTCCACGGCTGGGTAGATCCCTTGTTCAGACAGTTTACGCTCAAGGTTTGTTGTTGCATCCAGGTGGGCGAAGGTTGTCGCAGGCGCTGGGTCCGTGTAGTCATCGGCAGGGACGTAAATCGCCTGAATGGAAGTAACGGATCCTTTGTCTGTCGATGTGATTCGCTCCTGAAGCTGACCCATCTCTGTAGCAAGCGTCGGCTGATAACCAACGGCTGATGGCATACGTCCAAGTAGGGCAGACACTTCAAGACCACCTTGGGTGAAACGGAAAATGTTATCGATAAAGAATAAAACGTCTTGTCCTTCTTCATCACGGAAGTACTCGGCCATCGTTAGTCCAGATAGGGCCACACGCATACGTGCTCCAGGTGGCTCGTTCATCTGTCCGAATACCATAGCTGTCTTCTTGATAACTCCAGAGTCAGTCATTTCATAGTATAAGTCGTTTCCTTCACGTGTACGTTCACCAACACCTGCGAATACGGAAATACCACCGTGCTCCTGTGCGATGTTGTTGATCAATTCCTGGATCAGTACGGTTTTACCTACACCGGCACCACCGAACAAACCGATCTTACCACCTTTTACATAAGGGGCTAGAAGGTCTACAACTTTGATTCCTGTTTCAAGAATTTCAGTTTCTGTAGCCAGGTTTTCAAATTTAGGAGCTTCGCGGTGAATTGGGTCACGGCGGACATCACCGAGTGGCTCATCAAGGTCGATCGTGTCGCCTTCTACGTTAAATACGCGTCCAAGAGTTACTTCCCCTACAGGTACAGAAATCGGCTTACCTGTATCCGTAACTGTGGTACCACGCATGACACCATCCGTAGATGACATGGCAACGGTACGAACGGTATTGTCACCCAAGTGAAGGGCAACTTCCAATGTAAGATCGACGCTCTTTTCGTTTTCGTTTTTCGCTTCGTAACTTACGTGCAATGCGTTATTAAGATCAGGGAGATGTCCATCATCGAACGTTACGTCAACAACGGGTCCCATGATTTGGGTCACGCGTCCATTACTCATCGATTTCCCTCCTAACTTACTGTTCAAAAATCCAAGAGATCCTATTCGAGGGCAGCTGCACCGCCGACAATTTCGGTAATCTCCTGGGTAATAGCAGCTTGACGGGCACGGTTGTAAGAAAGAGTAAGATCTCCGATCAAATCATCAGCATTATCTGTCGCACTCTTCATTGCCGTCATACGCGCTGCATGCTCACTGGCCTTACTGTCTAGCAAAGCGCCATAGATCAAGCTCTCTGCGTATTGAGGAAGCAAGACTTCCAAAATCTCTTCTTGGTTCGGCTCATACTCATACGAACTTTGACTCGCTTTGCCTTCTTTATTAAAATCTGTCAGTGGAAGAATTTTCTTCTCTGTCACTTCTTGAGTGATGGCACTGACATAATGGTTGTAATAGATAAAAAGCTGGTCTATTCTCTCATCCGTGTACAGTTGCACAGTATCTGAAGCGATATCTTTGATATCAGAGAAATCTGGCTGATCCGAAATCCCGGTGATATCCATATCGACAGGCATGTTCCGTTTACGGAAAAAGTCACGCCCGATACGTCCAATCGTAATCAGGGTGTATTCATCCGCTGACGTATGTTTGCTTCGGATTTGCTGGTACACCCTACGAAGAACGCTGCTGTTGAATGCTCCAGCAAGACCACGGTCAGAAGTGATGACAAGATACCCTGTCTTTTTGACATCGCGGGCCTCAAGCATCGGGTGACTCGCATCTCCGCCACCTTGGGCGATGCTTGCCACAACTTCCTGTATTTTCTCACTATAAGGAACAAACTTCTTCGCATTCTGTTCGGCACGGTTCAGCTTGGAGGCAGATACCATCTCCATCGCTTTCGTGATTTGTTTCGTCTTTTTCGTTGACGTAATCCGACCTTTAATATCTCTAAGGGATGCCACGCTGTTTCACCACCCTTTCTAGCTATGATTCATTTATTCAGAAACGACAAACGTTTTCTTGAATTCGTTCACAGCACCACTCATATCTTCATCTTCTGCAAGCTTGCCTGTCTCACGGATTTGAGAAAGAAGCTCTTTGCGGTTGTTATCCAACCAGTTATGGAATTCAGATTCGAAGCGAGTGATATCTCCGACTGGAATTTCATCTAAGAATCCTTTTGTCAGTGCATAAATGATCATGACTTGTTTTTCAACGGCTAATGGTTGGTGAAGACCTTGTTTCAAGACTTCAACCGTACGAGCACCACGATTCAATTTGGCCTGAGTGGATTTGTCCAGATCAGAACCGAACTGAGCGAATGCTTCCAGTTCACGATAGGAAGCCAAATCAAGTCTCAGCGTACCGGCAACCTTCTTCATGGCTTTGATTTGTGCGGAACCACCAACACGAGATACAGAAAGACCTGCGTTGATTGCTGGACGTACACCGGAGAAGAATAAATCAGACTGCAAGAATATCTGACCATCGGTAATGGAAATTACGTTTGTCGGAATGTATGCAGAGATATCTCCTGCTTGTGTTTCTACGAAAGGAAGTGCAGTCAGGGAACCGCCGCCTTTCGCATCACTAAGTTTCGCTGCACGCTCTAGCAAACGAGAGTGTAGGTAGAATACGTCTCCTGGGAAGGCTTCACGGCCTGGAGGACGACGTAGGAGTAGAGAAAGTTCACGGTAGGCAGCCGCCTGTTTGGATAGGTCATCATATACGACCAATACGTGCTTGCCGTTGTACATGAAATCTTCACCCAGCGATACACCTGCATATGGTGCAAGGTATAGTAGCGGAGCAGGCTGAGAAGCACTTGCTGTTACTACGATTGTGTAGTCCAGCGCACCATGGCGGCGTAGGGTTTCTACTGTACCACGGACAGTTGATTCTTTTTGACCAATCGCTACATAAATACAAACCATATCCTGGTCATGCTGGTTCAGGATCGCATCGATAGCTACAGATGTTTTACCTGTCTGACGGTCACCGATGATCAATTCACGTTGCCCACGTCCGATTGGTACAAGAGCATCGATGGCTTTGATACCTGTTTGAAGTGGCTCATCAACGGATTTACGATCCATTACCCCTGGTGCCGGTGATTCGATTGGGCGTGTTTTTGTCGTTTCAATCGGACCGCGTCCATCGACCGGTTGTCCGAGTGGGTTTACGACACGACCAAGCATTTCTTCCCCGACGGGTACTTGCATGATTCGTCCTGTACGACGTACTTCGTCGCCTTCTTTAATATCTGTATATGGTCCCAGAATGACAAGACCAACGTTACTTTCTTCCAAGTTTTGTGCCAATCCCATGACACCATTAGAGAATTCAACGAGCTCACCAGCCATGACATTATCAAGACCATGAGCACGGGCAATACCGTCACCAACTTCGATTACGGTTCCCACATCATTGACTTCTATATCTGATTCATAGTTTTCAATTTGCTGCTTAATCAGCGCACTGATTTCTTCAGCTTTGATGCTCATGCCATTTCACCCCTATCATCTATTGTTCGCAGAAACTAACTTGCGCTCTATGCGGCGAAGTTTTCCACTGACAGAACCATCAAATATGCGATTACCGATTCTCAGACGAAGGCCGCCGAGAATGGAAGGGTCTACGATATTCGTAAGGTTCAAGGATTGTTTACCTACTTTCGGTGCAAATGTTTCTGAAATGCGCTGTTTTTCAGCTTCAGAAAGTTCCCTTACAGAGTAAACATCCGCATCTGCAATGCCTTTCGCATCGTTCATCATTTCGATATAAAATCCGATCATATCAACAATGATATCCTCACGGTGTCTTTCCACCAACAGCTTCAAAGTATTAACGATTTCCGAAGAAAAAGACTGAAAAGAATCGCCAACAAACTTTTTCTTCTGTTCCAAGGAGAACCGTGGATGTTTCAGGAATGAGATGATTTCCTTATTGCCACGAAAAACATCACGTAAAGTTACCAATTCGGATTCAAATTGTTCTAGCTTCGACTTTTCTTTTCCAAGTTGAAAAAGTGCGTCTGCATAGCGTTTAGCAATGATAGATTGACTCATCGCTCTTCGCCTGCCTCATTAATATATTGGTTGATCAGCGCCTCTTGATCCTTTTGTGAAAGTTCTTTTTCAATGACTTTCGATGCAATCATGACAGACATGGTTGCCACTTGATCTTTAAGGGCTTGGACAGCTTTTTCTTTCTCCTGCTCGATTTCTTGACGAGCAGATTCCTTGATGCGTTCAGCTTCAGCACGTGCTGACTCAAGAATATCTCTTTCTTGCTGGCCTGCTGTTTTACGAGCATCCTCAATGATATTCTGTGCATCCTGGCGTGTCGCTTTCAACTCTTCAGAAGCTTCACGCTGCATGCGCTGCGCTTCTTCACGACTTTTTTCGGCCGTGTTGATTTCATTTGCTACGTAATCTTCACGTTCTTTCATCATGTTCATCAATGGTCCCCAAGCGAACTTACCTAAAAGAGCAAGTAAACCAAGGAAGAAAACAAGCTGAATGATCATGTCACCTATATTAAGCCCTCCAGCTCCGAGGACCAGACTCTCTGTGAATCCTTGCACAGTTTTCACTCCTCTCCACACCATCTCGTAACAGGTTTACACTTCATTAATTCCGCAGCCCTTTCATTGGTGCTAGGGCTAGACAAGCGAAAAACCCGGCTTCCGCTGTAAATACAGCTTCCGTCGAAGTTTTCTTACCGTGACTTTCGGGTATAAAGTTTTCGTAAGGTATAAAGGAAAGGCGAAGATCGATGGAGTTGAACTTCGCCATAAGCGTATATGCTCGTCCTAATTATTGTCCCATTACGATGAATGCAATAACAACGCCGATGATAGGAATCGCCTCTACTAGGGCAACACCGATGAACATTGTTGTTTGAAGTGCACTGCGCAATTCTGGTTGACGCGCAATCCCTTCTACTGTACGACTAACAATCAAACCGTTACCAATACCAGCACCTAGTGCCGCTAAACCTACTGCAATTGCAGCTGCTAAAAGACCCATAATGAAAATCCTCCTCAATATTTTTAAAAAATTAATATAATGCTTTATATTAATGGTCTTCGCTCACCTTGTGAGACAAGTAAACCATCGTTAACATAACGAAAATAAACGCCTGGATGAAACCAATGAAAGTACTAAAGCCCATCCATGCAATCATCGGAACGGTCGCTCCGATAAACCCACCTACGCCAGTCGCTGCAAGTCCAACGAGTAAGCTTAATAGGATTTCACCTGCATAAATGTTCCCGTAAAGACGCAGACCAAGAGTCAACGTATTTGAGAACTCTTCAATAATCTTGAATGGTAGCAAGAATGGCAATGGACGTACAAATCCTTTTGCATATTCTCTACCGCCCCGCAGTTTCACTCCATAATAATGGGACAAGACGACGACTAGTGTCGCGAGTGTCAAAGTGATCCCCGGATCAGCTGTCGGTGATTTCCACCATAGTGTGTGTCCAACAACACCGTTAGTGACAACCCCGAGCATGTTCGCTACGAAAATGTAGGCGAATAAAGTCAGTCCCAGCGGTAAAAAGAGCCTACCTGTTCTCCAATCCATGTTGGAACCGATAATTCCTTTAATGAAATCGATCAGCCATTCCATGAAGTTTTGAAAACCTGTCGGATATCGCTGCATGTTTCTTGTCGCCGCTACGCCGAGGATGAATACGATCAATGACGCGACAAACATCATTAGAACGTTTGATAAGTTGAAATCCAACCAAGAGATTCCAAACGCATCCTCCCACATCGGTGCTTCGTGATTCAAACTGTTCACCTACCTTCCATCATGCTAAACTGTTGATTTATTGAACAGATAATCTATTAAAATGACAAAATAGGCTGCCATTAAGCCCAATACTACTGCAATCAAATGGAAATATTCTTCAAACTGAAGGGCAATGACTACGGCTAATGCGCCGGAAGCCAATCGCGTAAACGTACCTATTCCTCTAACGGAGCGGTTATCTGCGGAAGCTTCGCCAAGCTTGCGGATCTTTCTTTGCATGAGCCAGAGGTTGTAGAAACTCAATGCACTTCCTAACAGAAGTCCGAGGAAAATCGGTTGCCAAGGGGTGATGCCCCAACCAAGTACAAATAAAGCCAGAAGGTAGAACATCCATTTTCGCTGACGGGTCATCATTTGTTGATATCCTTGCATGTCAATCGTCTCCCGTGTACGTCCGTACTAAATGAATGGTCCCATATGTACCTGCCCCTAACCCGAGGAGTAATCCTATGATTAAGAAAATGGGTTCTGTGGAAAAGTGACCATCGATCCATTTCCCGAGGAAAACGCCGGCTAAAGGGCCGCCTGCGAGTTGGGAAGTGATCATACTGGTTAACGCCATTGCTTTGAAGGGTTGTCCGGTCTGTTTCATCCGCTCTTCCTCCACAATTTTATAGTGGCTGAAAACCTTGTCTGTCACCTATGAAAACCTTATCATTCCACACTATGTAAGAATACAATAGGGGTGGTTTGATGTCAATGAGTTTGTGAGTAAAAGTACAAATGAAAGACAAAATTCGATCACATTTTCGTCACATTTACGTCGAATTTACACACCATTCAAATATATGGAACACAATACAATTTTTATCTATTTCAACCACTGGTTCCGCATAGAATCCTTTCCCTCATTAAAAAACGCTGCGCTTCTATGCGCAACGTTTTTACCGGCTTCCTTCTATATAAATAGGAAACGGATAGATCGACTCTTTTTTATCTTTCCCAATGGTTATGATGGCAAGATAACTTCCCTCTAAGTTCAGGTCATCGATATTCACTTCACCTTCAATCAGTCCGGCTTGCAAATCTTTTACATCCAATAGAGTACCCGCCGTTAACATCGTACCTGCCCGGTATAAATCGACTCTCAATTCATCTACACCTTCAGCTAAGTGAAAACGATAAGCCGCCACCCGATCGTTTTGCCAGGACGTCTCCAGTTCAAACCCTGATACAATCTCATAACTTGATGTTTCTTTCACATACACATAGGGGATGGTGTACACTTTCTCTCTCTCTTGGACTTTAAGAAAACCTTCATGAACCCCATCTTCTAAAAAAGCGGCAGATACACGAAGTTCAACAGGCAGTTCCTCCGTTTGTCCCGGATCTATTTTTGCTGACATTGGCACCGTCCAAGAAACTCCACTTTCCATTACCGGCTTTTCAATTGAAATGGTAACAGGTTCGTCTTTTAAGTTCTTTATCGTTAAAGGCAATTGTTTACGGTAAATCCGGTCTTCGATTTTTCCGAAAGAGAGTGAGCTTTGCTCGATGAGCAGTTCAGGTTCCAGAGCTTCGTTAAGATCGACATAACCAGCCCCTTGTTCTGTAGGTGGAAAAGGCTGTTTTCCTGTCAGGATTAAATCCGCTGTAGTTGTCAGCGCCCGTTTGACTTCTGCAGGTTTCCAATCCGGATGGGCCTCTTTAATTAACGCCGCTATCCCCGCCACATGAGGGGCAGCCATACTTGTCCCTTGCAACGATTGATAACCTCCTGGAACTGTACTGTATATATCGACCCCAGGTGCCAGAATATCCGGCTTGATTTCCCAATTCGTTGTGACCGGCCCTCTCGAGCTGAAGGGAGCAACCTGATCACCTAAAGAAACATTTATTGTTTCGACCCATTGATTTTGTTGTATGACTTTTTCCTTCAACCAGTTTCCCGCTTCGTTCGATAGAGAGGCTACAGGGATGGGCAGTTTCACTCCATCTAACCCTCCTTGAAAATTGCCTTCTTCATTATTGAAGATCAGTACAGCGACCGCACCTTTTTGGTAGGCCTTTAAAGCTTTATGGCTAAAAGGAATGCCACCTCTTTCAAACAAGACAATCTTTCCACGCACATCACCATACTCTGCTTCCCCCGTCCCTGCATAGGTGACCGGATATTTTTTCGTTAATTCCCAAGGATCGGATCCAGACATCGTTTGAATCAAAACCTTTTCCCTTTCACCCGGGACCTTCAGAACAGGTGCCTTCATAGATAAAGCAGAAGCCCCTACCGTGATCGCGTCTGAAGAAGTAGCGGGAGAACCAATCGTCCAGCCATCCGGCCCAGAATTGCCTGCGGCTACGACAACAACTGTTCCTAACTCTATGGCTTTATTAACAGCGTGGGTCGTTGGCCAGTCTGGACCATTCACGTCATTTCCTAAAGAAAGGTTGATGACATCCATTCCATCTTTGACAGCTTCTTCTATCGCAGCAATGACTTGCACTGACGACCCTACCCCTCCAGGCCCTAACGCGCGGTATGCATAAAGATCAGCATCTGGTGCAATTCCTTTCATTTCTCCATTCGCCCCTACAACACCGGCAACGTGCGTGCCATGAATCGTCGCCCCCTCCTCCTCGGTTTCCATAGGGTCATCGTCAAAATCAACCGTGTCATAGCCACCTTTGAAATTCTCTTTTAGATCTGGGTGGTTGTAGTCAATCCCCGTATCTATGATTCCGACCTTCACACCTTCCCCTGTTTGCGGATGGCGCATTTGATTTCTGATGGATTCAGTAGAAAAAGACACACCTTCTTCCACCTCTAGTGCTTCGTAGGTGTGAACAGGATATTGATTTTTCACAGCTTCCATCCTTGCCACTTTTTCCAACTCTTCTGCTGTCCCTCTAATCGCTACTCCATAAAAAATCGTATCGTAACTCGTCACCACTTCAAGCCTAGGAAGTCTTCGTTCTACTTCCTTTAAGAAACTCTCGGGTGATTCGTCTAATTCGACAATAATGGTCACTTCATCGTTCGGTTCAGGAGCACTGAATCCGGTCAATATAAATAGGCATGTAAAAAAGATAATCCCATATCGCATAAGCTTGTGCTCCTTTTTCCATAGCATTTGTCATAGCTACACGTTTATGCGAAAGCTTTAAAGGATCTTAAACAAACTGGCAGGATTGCGGAAGGCTCGAATTCGAGACTTTTGTGTGAGTTTAGGGGCTCCGGAAAAAGGTTCGCTTTCCGTGGGCGAGTGATGAGCCTCCTCGAGCTAACGCTCTGCGGGGTCTCATCTACCACGCACTTCCTCTTAGATATCCGGTTCCGGCGCCTAGCGGCTAGTGAGACTTCCCTCG
>NZ_QUAE01000010.1:0-110529 GCF_003386945.1 Halobacillus trueperi
TCGCTTCCCGCGCTCGACTTGCATGTATTAGGCACGCCGCCAGCGTTCGTCCTGAGCCAGGATCAAACTCTCCATAAAAGTTAAGTTTGACTTGCTCATTTGCACACCGAATGTGCTTGTTTCAAATCTCTTCTATAAAGAAGAAATGTTTTGACGTACTGGTTGGTTCGTTCAGTTTTCAAAGATCAATGTTTTGTTTGCCGCTTCAAAACAGCGACTCAATCAATATATCATGTCCAGTTGTTTGTGTCAACAACTTTTTTGTGATTTATTTTTTGTGAGCCGTTCGCGGCTTGCCGCTCTCTTAATGCGACAAGTAATAATTTATCATGTATGTCGTTTTGTGTCAACAACTTTTTCATGATTTTATTTAGCTCGTTGCCGCTCTCTTAATGCGACGCTTATTAATATAGCACGGTGTGAATTCTACCGTCAATAACTTTTTACAAAAAGATCCCCTCTTCTTTTTCCTACTCAGAAGAGGGGATCTTTTCACTGATCTACATATTGGTCAACAGGCTTGTATCTTCTATGGAATATTTGCGGCCCTTTCGTATCCTGAGGCACAACTTCAATGACATGATGGTCTACAAGATATTCAATCATTGAAGATAAGTCCAAGATGTATTCTTGAATTTCAGGATGAACCTTCAGTTCTCCAAACGACCAGGGCTCTTCTCTTTCACTCATGAGCTGCAGCAAATGCTGAGCACTTGCCCTTGACCTTTTACTAATCGAGTGTTCCACTGCCAGGATCATTAACTGTATTCTTTTCTCTGTAGGTTCATCACTTTCAATGAGTTCCTGGTAAAGTTTATAGATTTCTGGTTCAATCCGCTTCACCTGGTTCCAAACCGTCACTTCTGGGTGGAACCCTTTTTCAATAATGGATAACCGCGCTAGATAATGAAGAGAGTTTACCATGCGACTGTAAGAATCCAAATACTGCTCGGAGTCATACAAGTCTTTAGATTCGCTATAACTACGAATCAATTTTGCAAATTCAATCGCCTTCTTTAAATTGCGGGTTTGTTGAGGGAACTCCCGCAAGTGTTCCTTTAGATTCGTCAGATATTCATTTCTCTCAAAAATGACGTTGCCGTTAATGACCCATTCTACAGCTCGACGGTAAGAACTTGTATCGATCCAATGCTGGAGGAGCTTTTCATCCACTATATGCATTGCTGCTGATTTATTTTCAAATTCATAATGTTTAACATACCATAGTTCCTCCGCGTCTCGGACAATAATGAATAGAATGACATCAAAATTATCCGTTACAGGACTAATCGGTTTCTTCTTCTCTAAAATAAGAATGCCCAGCGTATTACTTTGACTGGCTTTTTCTTGATAAATCGGGCGTAATAGATCTTCCATATTCTTTCCCCCACATTCAATTTCCCTTTCTTTGTGTTTATTCGCTATGTTTAGGCAAAATCCTCTTTTCCTATTATATTTGCCTAAAGAAAATATGCTATACTACGTGGTAGATAGTAAGGAGGGACCCTGAGTGGCGTTAAAATACAGCAGCAAAATCAACAAGATTCGTTCCTTTGCTTTCTGGCTGATCTTCCTTGGCATCGGCGTGATGTACATCGGGTTGTTATTCAAAGATACGATGTGGGCAATGGCTACATTCATGATATTGGGCGTGGGGTTTGTCGGCCTCAGTACAGTCGTTTACTTCTGGATCGGCATGCTTTCAACAAAAACCGTCCAAATCGTTTGTCCGTCCTGTGATAAACCGACGAAGATGCTCGGTCGTGTGGATGCGTGCATGCACTGCGATCAGCCTTTGACGATGGACAAGTCTTTAGAAGGAAAAGATTTTGATGAGAAATATAATAAAAAGCGATATCAGAAGGAAACTCAAGGACAGTAATTAATGAACGATCCAATGATTTCAAGCAAAAAAACTCCGCTGCACATGCAGCGGAGTTTTTTTATATTTAGCTATGGTTTATCAATAAAAAACTGAAAGCCTAGCGCTTCCAGTTTTAGTGAGCGTTATTCGATTGGCATTCTGTACATGTTCCATAGACTTCCATGCGATGATGACTTACATTAAATCCAGTCACCTGTTCAGCTAATGATTCCACTTCGTTCAAACTTGGATAGTGGAAGTCAACAATTTTACCGCATGATTCGCAAATCGCATGATAGTGATCGCTTGTATTACAATCAAAGCGGCTTGAAGAATCACCGTAAGTAAGCTCCCGTACGAGTCCAATTTCCCTGAATACACGGAGATTGTTATAAACCGTGGCTACACTCATATTCGGAAATTTACTTTCTAAAGCTTTGTAAATTTCATCAGCTGTTGGGTGAGTCATAGAATTCAGCAGGTATTCAAGCACCGCATGACGCTGTGGAGTAATTCGTACACCAGAGCCTTTCAATGTATCAATGGCATCTTGGAGTCGATGGTCTGACACGGTCATGCACCTCGCTTTCATAAACTGATTCTTGATTTATAATATTATTAAATTAGAATCCTTACAATTAGTGTAACCTTTCCTTAAAGGAATTGTCAATATAAAGCACTGCTCAAAAAGTTGGTATCTCATACATCCGGGTCTAAAGGCGTCTCTGTTCCACCAAGTTGACGATTCACATATCGAGCAGCTACGAAGAGGAAATCCGATAGACGATTCAAATAAGAGACGACGAGCTGGTTATCCAATTCTTCTTCTAGTGCCACCGATATCCTTTCTGCCCTGCGAACCACCGTCCGGGCAAGGTGAAGAGATGCGGATGCCTGATGCCCGGAAGGCAGTATGAAATTTTTCAAAGGCTCAAGTGCCTGATCCCATTCATCAATTTGTTTTTCCAACTCATCAATGTGCTCTTTTTTCAGCTTCCACATGACATCTTTACCTTTAGGTGTAGCCAGTTCTGCCCCGACATGAAAAAGGACCGTCTGGATTTTCTGGAAGGTTTGTAGAAAAGCTTCCTTATCCGTCCAATTTTCATAATTCAAATGGCTGAGAGCAAGACCGATCATCGAGTTCGCTTCATCACATGTGCCATAAGCCTCTACTCGGATATCATTTTTAGCTACACGTTGACCATATATGAGAGAAGTTTCCCCTTTATCCCCTGAACGTGTGTAAATCCTCATCTTAATACCCCCGTTTTGGATCAATAATATTTCGTAATTCTCCATCTCCACTTATAAAAACAGACAGATTCTTTTCAAAAAGATCGAACCCTCTTGGGACATAGTGAGGAGAGATCCCTGATAAGTGCGGTGTTACCGTTACATTTTCTTCCCGCCATAGCGGATGATCTTCAGGTAAGGGCTCTTCCTCAAAGACATCGAGCACTGCGTGTGAAATTTCTTTTTGACGCACCGCATTTAATATCACTTCCGAAGAAACCAAATCTCCTCTTCCCATATTGAGAAAAATAGCACGCTTAGGCATTTCTTTAAAGTGTTTCTCCTCAAGTAAATACCTTGTCCCAGGTGTACTCGGAAGCGTAGCCACCACGAAGTCCCCGAGAGGTAGAACCAGATCCAACTGTTGCACAGGGAACGTCTGGTCGAAGTGCGGTTTCTTTTTCCCTGACTTGGATACACCGATCGTTTTTATTTGAAAGGCTTTTGCTAACCGGGCCACTTCTTGCTGAATAGCGCCTGTTCCGAGCAGAACCATCGTACGTCCGCTTATTTCATTCATTACCGGGCGGCGACTCCATTCTGCTTTCTGTTCTTGTTGGATGAGGGTTTTCGCTTTACGGGATACTTGCAGCAACATGGAAATCGCGTACTCTGCCATAGGTTGTGCATGTATCCCTCTTACATTCGTTACGAGTATGTCTCTTTTGGCAATTTCATCAAAAGGCATTAGATCCATTCCTGCAGATAAGACCATAATCCACTTCAGCTTCTTAGCTGACTGTATCTTTTCTCTATCCAAATCTTCTCCATATGTAATGAAGACGTCCGCTTCCTCAAGATAATACTTGGCTTCCCCCATTCCATGACAGAAAATGAAAGCTGCCTCAGGAAAACGGGTTTGAAGCCTCAGTTGGATTTCATCAGGGACTCTTTTAATGGCAGAAACGATCTTCATGAAATCAACTCCTTCCCCTTTACTTCTATATTAGACGATAAAGAAACCATAGTCACTTGTAGACTATGGTTCGGTGGATTTTACGATAGGTTTTCTCTAATATATTCCAGAGCTGATTCGACGTGACCCTGAACTTTAACTTTTCGGTACTCTTCAGCAAGATTGCCTTCTTTATCAATGATAAAAGTGGAACGTTCGATGCCATAATATTCTTTGCCGAAGTTTTTCTTCAGTTTCCACACACCAAACTGTTCAGCTACTTGATGATCTTCATCTGCAAGCAGAAGGAATGGCAGATCATGCTTGTTGATGAATTTTTCATGGGATTCCACTGGATCAGGACTGACACCTAAGATGACTGCATCCAGATCTTCGAAGCTCTCGTGATGATCACGAAAATCGCAAGCCTCCGTCGTGCAACCAGGAGTCATGTCTTTTGGATAAAAATAAAGGACTACGTTCTTCCCTTTATAATCAGAAAGGGATACGGATTCGCCGCTGTTTGCTGGTAGTGTGAAGTCTTGTACTTGTTTTCCTTTTTCAACTGTCATGATAAGACCCTCCTAAATGGTTTCTACCATTTAGGTTACCTTAAAAATAGACAAACTTCCAACTTCAGCGTTCCTCTTTATGCTTCAACCAAACTTTCGCAACAAGTGCAGCCGGTAGAGTATACCCCACCATTGCCTCGATGATTGCAATCCATTTTCCGATCCCTACAGGCGTCAAATCTCCATAACCGACAGTAAATAAGGTAACCCCACTGAAGTACACACTTCTTATCATATCGTGAATCCAATAACCTTGGATAAACGGCACGTCTGCCTTGTAAACTTCTACCCCTTGGAGGATCAGGGCAGCATAAATAATTCCAAATCCAACCATGACAATCGTATATAACATCATGACGGACACAAAGAGTTGAACAGAAAATATTTTGTGCTCAAATTCGAGGGAGTGAAAAATCTGACGGAGACTCATTCCAATCAGTGCGAGGGAAAGAGTAGAAATAATGATCGTAATCATAGATAAGCCCCTTTTAAAACGAGTAAACAAGCCCTACTTGTTCATATGAATGCAAGGGGTCTTTTATGCTATGCCTCTTATAGATCGAACTGGTTGAAGGTCTATTTTTCAGGCAAAACCGGGCGAACGCACAGCCCGCGGATCAAAGTCTGCATAAGATACAGTAAACAATGGAAAGGGGGAATTGTGAATGAGTTACGGATATGGCGGAGGCTTTGCGCTAATCGTTGTTCTTTTCATCCTTCTAATCATCGTTGGTGCAGCATTCCTATACTAAGAACAGTTTTCACTGAGGCTTAAGTGTCCTCCGTGTTACTTTCCTCGTAATCGATCGGACTACTGTTTCAACGCTCTAGAGTGAAGGAACCTTTCAAAGGATGCTTTCCGGGTCCCTGGATCTGGGAAGCACCTTTGTGATTCAGGATGGACAAGCATGCTACAATAAACGTTGAAAAAGATTGTTTAGGAGGTAACTTATGAATTTTTCTCAATCGGAACACTTATATAAAGAAGCAAAAGAACATATCGTCGGGGGCGTCAACTCTCCTTCCCGAGCGTATAAAGGCGTAGGCGGCGGAACTCCTGTTTATATGGACCGAGCAGAAGGATCCCATTTCTTTGATGTCGACGGAAATGAATACATTGATTACTTAGGAGCGTATGGACCAATTATCACGGGACATGCTCATCCGCATATCACCGAAGCCATAACCAAAGCTGCGCAGAACGGTGTACTGTACGGAACACCGACCGTCCTCGAAAACCGCTTTGCTAAAATGCTCAAAGAAGCCATTCCTTCATTGGACAAAGTAAGGTTCGTCAATTCAGGTACAGAAGCAGTGATGACGACCATTCGAGTTGCCCGCGCCTATACCGGCAGAAACAAAATCATTAAATTCGCCGGATGTTATCATGGACACTCTGATTTAGTCCTCGTAGCAGCAGGTTCTGGTCCATCGACTCTAGGGACGCCAGATTCTGCAGGTGTACCTGCATCGATTGCACAAGATGTTATCACCGTTCCTTTTAATGACATCGAACCATTCAAGCAAGCCCTTGAAAAATTCGGCGATGAAATTGCAGGTGTGCTCGTTGAACCGATTGTAGGAAACTTCGGAATCGTGGAACCAAAACCAGGTTTCCTTCAAGAAATAAACGAACTTACCCACAACGCCGGCGCTTTAGTCATTTATGATGAGGTTATTACCGCTTTTCGTTTTACATACGGAAGCGCTCAGCAACTATTAGATATAGAACCAGACATGACAGCAATGGGTAAAATCATTGGTGGCGGCCTTCCAATTGGTGCTTACGGGGGCCGCGCGGACATCATGGAACAAGTCGCTCCACTAGGACCTGCCTACCAAGCGGGGACGATGGCAGGTAATCCTGCTTCCATGTCTGCAGGTATCGCTTGTCTTGAGGTACTTCAAGAACAAGGGGTGTATGAAGAAATGGACCGGCTCGGTGCGCGTTTGGAAAAAGGAATTCTAGAACATGCAGAGAATCACGGCGTGCAAATTCAAATCAATCGTTTGAAAGGCGCGTTGACTGTATATTTCACAGATGAGAAAGTCGAAAACTACGAACAGGCAGAAAATACAGACGGAGATCGATTCGCTCGCTTCTTCAAGCTCATGCTTGCTGAGGGAATCAATCTCGCTCCATCGAAATATGAAGCATGGTTCCTGACGACCGCTCATACGGATGAAGATATCGACCAAACATTAAAAGCCGTCGAAAAAACATTCAGGACCATGGCCAACGATTAATCTCCCTCTCCCCTATACCATAGGGGAGATTTTTTCACTTGTTTTTTCTGAATATTTAGTTGATTATATAAAACCTTCATGCTATTATATATACATAATTCTGAATATTCCCACGAATTATGATCTTTGTTTCATTTCTTTCCCTTTTCATAGGTTCCAGCTTAGGCTGGTTCCCCTTTGGCTTATGCGTATGACGCATAAGCTTTTTCTTTTGTTCTCCTCCATATAAAATGATGTATAATGGGAACATCCGGCTTTTCAATATAAAAGTCTCTTTTGAACGATTTTTCTTAATAAGATATTTTTACGGTTAAAGGATGATGTCTTCCATGAAATTAGGCGCACGAATGATGAAGACAGGATTAGCTGTAGGGATTGCCCTTTATATCGGGCATTTGATCGGTTTCGTCTCCCCTCTACTCGCTGCGATCGCTGTCGTCTTTTCCATTCAACCTTCCATTTATCGATCTTATCAATCCATCATTGAGCAAGTACAAGGCAACACAATCGGTGCGTTGATTGCCATTATTGCCGTCTTTACTCTCGGCAACGACCCGTTCATCGTAGGTTTTGCAATCATTCTTGTCATCGGGGTGACAACGACATTAAAAATGAACGAAAACACGATAGCCCTAGCCGTTGTAGCTGTTATTGCCCTGATGGATTCGACGGACCAAACCTTTTTATACTTCGCAGGTTCCAGGTTCACTTCCATGCTGCTCGGGATTCTCGCGGCATTTATCGTCAACCTTGTCTTTCTCCCACCGCGATATGAAACAAGGCTATTTACGAAAATTGACCGTGCAACCAACGATATTTTGCAATGGCTGAGAGTGACTACAAGAAACTTATCCGATGAACCTGCCCTTAAATATGAAATCACAAGAATCCAGGACGATATGCGTTGGATTGACCATACCTATCTTCTTTATTCAGAAGAAAGAACTTATTTCAAAGGGAGTCACTTCTCTAAAGGAAGAAAAATGGTGCTCTTCCGTCAATTGATTACAACGACAAAAAAATCTTTTGATGTCCTGAAAGCTTTTTACCGATTGGAACACAAAATTGAACAAATTCCAGAACAGTTTCAAGATGCGGTGGTACAAGAGCTCGATAAATTAGTCAATGCGCATGAAAAATTAATTCTGAGTCTTAAGGGACGTATTAAGAATACTCATAAACAATCGTTGAGACGAATTGAAGAACCTGACATCCCTTTGCTCGTTGAACGACTGATGAGCGTTTATGAAAAAAGCAACAATCCTGATAAACTGGTATTCCTCCCCCTTGCCTCGCAATTGATGGAATACCACTATCAGTTGGAGCGACTCAAGAAGTTACTGAAAAGTTACCAGGCGCACCATCAAGATGACTTTATCCAAACATCAGAAAAATAGAACCTCAAAGCCGAGTATGCCTAGCATACTCGGCTTCTTTTATCCCTCTACCAACACAGCTCCCTATTCTGTAAGACTCACATATTATTGAAAAACTCTTCATGCAAGAACGATAAAAAGAGCTCAAGGTTTTGAACCTTGAGCTCTTGATTACGTTCCCATATATTCTTGTTTATGATCATCCAGTTCCTGCACTTGGTACAGGTCATAATAATGGCCCTTCTTCTTCATTAACTCCTGGTGAGAGCCGACCTCTACGATTTCACCATTTTCAATGTGGACGATCCGATCCGCATGGGTGATAGTAGAAAGTCTATGAGCCACGATAAATGTTGTCCGTTCAGAAGCTAAACGTTCAAGAGCATTTTGAATAAGGTGCTCACTTTCCAAATCAAGAGCAGAAGTCGCTTCATCTAATACGAGAAGCGGTGGGTTTTTCAAGAATACCCGTGCTATTGCCACCCTCTGTTTTTGACCACCAGATAATTTCACACCTCTTTCACCGACCAATGTATCGTAGCCATTCGGAAGTTCCATGATGAAATCGTGGGCATTAGCCGCTTTAGCAGCCTCGACCATCTGTTCATCGGTGGCTTCCGGGTTCCCCATTCGTATGTTCATCGCAATGGATTCACTGAAGAGGATATTATCCTGTAGCACCATCCCGATGTTATCCCTGAGAGACCTGGCTTCAAAGTCTCTAATATCTGTTCCATCAATAGAGATTCGACCTGCAGTGACATCATAGAATCGAGGGATCAAACTAATCAATGTCGACTTTCCTCCCCCACTCATGCCGACAAAAGCGATGGTCTCTCCTTGTTTAATGTCCAAGTTAACATTTTTAAGGACGAGGGGATCTTCTTCATCATATCTAAAGGAGACATCCTCTACTTTGACATCGCCTCTTACATGTTCAATTTTCTTTGCCCCCGGTTTATCGACAATGTCATATTTTTCATCCACAAATTCAAAAACACGATCCATGGAAGCAATGGATTGTGTAAGCACGGTCGCTGAATTCACGAGGCGCCGAAGTGGATTATACACCCGATCCATATATCCGACAAAAGCAACCATTGTACCGACGGTCAAGGAACCTGTTATGACTTGATACCCTGCAAAGGCAATGACTAATAATGGAGCAAGATCTGTAATCGTATTGGTCACAGAATAGGTGTAGGCGTTCCAGTTTGTATGGGTGATCGCTTTATCCAGGAAGTTCTTATTCTTCACATCAAACTGTTCCTGTTCATGATCCTCCAGAGCGAAACTCCTCGTCACAGGAACCCCCTGTACCCGTTCATGCAAATGTCCCTGAACTTCTGCAAGAGCCTGTGAACGATCGCGGGTAAGCTTTCGTAACCTCGCATAAAAATATTTGACCGCAAAGCCGTAAAAAGGGAACAAAGCAATAGATACCAATGTCAGCCACGGATCCATCGTCAACATGATAATGATCGCGATGACAATCGTAATCATATCGAGCCAAATGTTCATAAGGCCTGTAATGACGAACGTTTTCGTTTGCTCCACATCATGAATGACACGGGAGATGATTTCCCCTGTTTTCGTTCTAGAATAAAAGCGTAAACTCAAACGTTGGATATGGTCGAAAAGCTTCTCTCTAATATCATATAAGATGTTACTCCCAATCCATTGCGCCAAATATTGTCTGATGTATTCGATGGGCGGGCGCAAGATGAGGAAAACGAGAAAGGCTCCACCTAAAATGAGAAACAATTGATCTAGTCGTTCTGCCTGAGTCATGTCTTCCGCATTGATGATATCATCAATGACATATTTAATAATGAGCGGCATTAACAAAGGGATAGAAAATTTAACGATTCCTATAAGTACAGTGAGGATGATTTTCCCTTTGTAAGGCTGCACAAATCGCAAATACCTTTTTATACTGTCCAAAACAACACCTTCTTTCTAAACCATTCAAACAACAACGAAGCGCACTTTTTATAAGTGCGCAATCGGTCATTATCTATACGTTAAATACCTTTCATACCACTGATCGATGAATTCTGGAGAAAACGGTCCTTTACGCTGACGAATCCATCTGATTAAAATATCAATGTTGTTATAGAGGATGCGATCCAACACATGAGGATAGTTCATCCGTTTTTTATGAATTTCATATTCATCTTCATCGAGTATTTTATAGGTCATATCAGGGAAAATTTTCACATCCAGGTCATAATCAATATATTTAATGGTTTCATCTTCATAAACGAAGGGAGAACTAATATTGCAGTAGTAATATACTCCATCATTTCTTAACATACCGATAATGTTGAACCAATATTTAGAGTGAAAATAACAGATGGCCGGTTCTCTGGTGATCCATCTTCTGCCATCGCTTTCTGTTACTTCCGTACGGTCATTGGCACCGATGATCACATGTCTTGTCCCTTTCAATATTGTGGTACTATCCCAAACTCGGTGTAACTGCCCATTGTGCTTATAGCTCTGGATTTCTATCCGTTTACCTGCTTCTGGGCCGGGCATACAATCCCCCCTTCCCTTTCTATTCCATTTCACCTTCTATCTATTATAACGACAAATGAAGTGGATTGAAAACAATTGGACCAGTGCCAAGAGTATCACGAACAAAACACCCCCTTTCTTCCACAATAGCTCCCTTTTCTGGAAGACTCAGTTTCAAGATAACCGGGGTTCGTTTGCCGTATTCGGAGTCAGGGGTTGTTGGGAAGCTACTCGCTTTCCTGTGGGGGAGCGCCGAGCTTCCTCAGGCTATCGCCTTGCGGGATCTCGCCTATCTCCTTCTCCCACGGGAGTCTCGCAGCTTCCCAACAACCCCATTCCATGTAAGGGAGAAACGAACCCCTATACCGAGAAGGAGTTTCTCCCACTCTTCTCTCCTAAGCATGCATAAAGCGCTCTGTATCAAGCTTTTACGTTGTGAATGCCAGCTGTGGAGGGGGTTATATTATCCACTTCTCTCAATCATACAAGCTTATTTTTCCAGAAGTGGTTTCGAGAATCTTCCATGGCAAAGGGGCGGAGGGGAATGGGGAGACTCCTACCTTAAGTGTGCAGGCGCCTCGATCAGCGGCGTATGGACTGGACTGAGCTGGCGGAGATAAAGGAAACACGAAGAACGGAGTAATTCGATGTTGACTTATCGTACAGAAGCGAGGGAAGTCTCACTAGCCGCTAGGCGCCGGAACCGGATATTGAAGAGGAAAAAAGTGCTTGGTGAGACCCCGCAGAGCGAAGCTCGAGGAGGCTCACCGCGCTCCCGCGGAAAGCGACTCATTCCCCGCAGCCCCATCCACTCAACAAAAGTCTCGAAACTGAGTCTTCCACAATACTGCCATATTGTTGAATAACATTATAAAGATATGTAAATAAAAGAAGCCGCCCGCTAAAGGGGCGACTTCTTCAATCGGGGGATTGATACAGGCTAAAAGGCAGCCTGGCCAACCTACCAACGACTCAGGTTATTTTTTCTTAGCCTGAGATTTTTGGTTCTGCTGCTGTACGTGCTGAGCGTCAGTTTGTTGAGCGAATTCAGCACCGTATTGGGATTTCCCTTGTGCAGCTTGTTGGTTTTGTTGTTTCACGTGGTTAACGTCTGTACCAGCTGCTGTTTTGTTTTGTTTCGGTTGCTTAGCCATGTTTATCACCTCCGCAAAAATTATTGTGCACAGGAGATGGGTATTTCATTCAAAAATCTTCTCAAAAAATAAACCGCTCCTTAAAAAGAGCGGTTTTGGATTAATGGGATAATCTTTTCGTACCGATATAACGTTGACTCCAGTAGTTACTGGACAATGAACTAATCTCAACCCCATTTGTAGATCCAGTGTGGATGAAACTGTTATTACCTACATAAATCCCGGCATGGGAAGCACCTGGCTTATAAGTTTCAAAAAACACAAGATCTCCAACCTGACGATTTGAACCACTTACAGAATCCATCCTGCTATCTGCATATATAGATGCAACGGTACGTGGGATGCTTAAGCCTTCCTGAGCAAATACGTATTGAAGGAAACCACTGCAATCGAATCCTGCCGGACTTGTACCTCCCCACTGATATGGTGTGCCTATATGCTTTTTCGCTTCCGCTATAAGACCAGAGCTTGACGCGGTGTTATTGTTCGTAGAAGTTTGCGTCGGTGAAGGAGTAACTTCACCGGCCACTTTTAACTTTTGCCCTGAATGAATAACATTACTGGATAGGTTATTCAAGTTCTTAAGATGAGCGACAGAAATTCCGTATTTAGTAGCAATCACCCATAAGGAATCTCCACTCTTTACCGTATATGTATCATTTGTTTCTTGTTTTGGCTCAGCCTTCTGTTCCTCGGACGTTCCTTTTTTAACAGGAGCGGATGGTTTTGGACTCACTTCTCCTGTAACGGTTAAATTCTGCCCCGAATAAATCACGTTACTTGTCAATCCATTCAACTCTTTCAGTTCTGACACCGACAAACCATAACGATTAGCAATGGCCCATAGAGAATCTCCACTCTGCACTTTATAAGTAGTGGCTGAAACGGTTTCTGTCTTTTCTGGCTGTGTTTGCGGTGCAGCATCAGTCCCCTTTTCGACGACCAAGGTCTGCCCTACACGGATAAGGTTTGAATCAAGTTTGTTCCATGATTTGATTTCGGAAACGGATGCATCGTATTTCGTGCTGATCCTCCATAACGTTTCCCCGGATTTGACTTTATGTAATTCATCAGCAAAAACGGAACTCCCCCACAATGACGCTCCAATCAAAGACCCACAGACAGCGGTTACCACTTTCGTTTTATTCATCTATAAAACCCTCTCATATGTATGGTATAAGTCAAAATGGATAATCGTTATGTTCTATTACTAATTATTCACAAATGACACCGAATTGTAAATAGTCTAAAACTTCGCCAAACGAGGTCATTTTTTGTCTTATCCTTGTCACATAAAGGATTGGATGGTTACGTTACATTTACGTTACAAGTTTGTTACGTTTTATTAGGTGACTTTTTACATGTATGAGGAGGTCAGATGTACATAAAGTATCTAAGAAGGAGGATGAAATGGTATGTATGTAGGACGAGATTTATCCGCTTTATCTATGGAACCGAAACAACAGTGGCAGGAAAAAGAGCTTGGTTACTTTCACTATGCACTTTCACAGTCTTCTCCGTATTTGAACTCGGAAGGAATCACCCTTTTACGTGAAATCAATGAAGAAATTAAGCGCCGCGGAGGCTTAGAGCAGCAAGAAGCTACTTGGACCAGCGGCACTCATCCTGTCATCGATTAATATGAGGGTGAGCTTTCTGATGGGACACAGGAAATGGATAGTCTTCCATGTCTTCAGGTGCAATGAATATTGCACGCTCATGGTCAAGCGTTCCTTCTTTTACAGTAACCTTGATGACTTCCATTTCCCATATCAAATGAGAAAATACATGTTTGATGCGATCCACAGATTCCCCAACTTCCACCTTCAAACCATATTCACCATAAAACCAATGTGCAACCGCTTCATGACCTACGTCTTCAAGAGGAACCATCGGGTACTGCCATAAGGAAGCGAGCAGACCTGTGTCCGGTCTTTGCTCAATAAGTACATCTCCCTTTTCGTTTTGCACGAGAAGCAGTAAATATGGAGATTTCTTCTGTTTCTTTTTAGAAGCTTTAACCGGCAGCTCTGTTTCCACTCCTTCATCAAAGGCTCTACAGTGCTCTTGGACTGGACATAGCATGCAGGAAGGGGTTTTGGGTGTACAGACAAGGGCCCCAAGTTCCATCAATCCTTGATTAAAAGAAGAGGGATCCTCATCAGATATCAATTCTTTTACAAGCCCTTCAAAAAGCTTCCTCGTACTTTGTTTGCTAATGTCATCTTCAACATGAAGAATTCTGGATAGGACCCTCATCACATTCCCATCCACTGCCGGTTCCGGTATATCATAGGCTATACTTAAAATAGCGCCTCGCGTATAGGGGCCTACGCCTTTAAGGTTGCCTAATTCTTCAGCATCAGCGGGAACGACTCCCTCGTACTCAGATACAACCTCTCTCACAGCGTTTTGCAAATTTCGCGCACGGGAATAGTATCCTAAGCCCTCCCACGCTTTCAAGACCTCCTGTTCATCTGCCTGAGCTAAAGCGTCAGGTGTAGGAAACTTATCCATGAAATGATTAAAATAGGGAATGACCGTATCAACACGTGTTTGTTGGAGCATAATTTCTGATACCCACACACGGTAAGGATCTTGATTTTCCCTCCATGGGAGAATCCGCTGCTCTTCTTTAAACCAATGAATCAGATCCTTTCTGTAGGATTCCTTGTCGAAGTTATTTAAAATATGTTTAATTCTTTCGGCTCTTTTCATCTTTCTTCACCCTTCGTGATAAACTACTGTTGGAACGTCCGACCTGCCAAAGGAGGTATGGAACTTGGATACAGGCACACATGTCGTCATGGGCGTCGCATTAGGGGGACTGGCTACGCTTGATCCTGTTGTCAATGCAGACCCCGATCTTTTCAATGCGGTTCTAATAGGAACAATGATCGGATCACAGGCGCCCGACTCAGACACGGTACTAAAATTAAGGAACAATGCGGTCTACATTCGGCACCACCGCGGCATCACACATTCCATTCCTGCTGTGATGCTCTGGGGGATCAGCATTCCCAGCATCATTTATCTGTTCACTCCTGAGGTGAATTTTCTGCACCTTTGGCTTTGGACTTTTCTTGCTGTCATACTGCATGTGTTCGTTGATGTATTTAATGCTTATGGTACCCAAGCGTATCGCCCTATTTCCAAAAGATGGGTCGCTTATGGGTTCATTAATACATTCGATCCGTATATTTTCACTCTTCACATTGCAGGGATTGTCGCATGGAACTTAGGGGCAAGCCCCGGAACTTTATGGCTGATCATATATTTTGTCATCGCACTCTATTACCTGAAAAGGTACTTTGACAAAAGAGAACTTGTTCGTCTGATTCATGAAAACATCAAGGATGTTAAACAAATTGCGACCTCCCCTACAATGAAGCAAAATGTTTGGAGGATTGCCATCACTACGCCTACTAATTATTACGTGGGAAGGGCGGAAAACGGACATTTAACTATCCTTGATACATTCACCAATAAACCAATCGATTATGAAGATCCCGTCATTCAAAAAGCTTTGACCGATCATAACATCAAAGCCTTTTTATCATTTTCTCCCGTGTACAGGTACGAGATGAGCTACTATGATGAATATACAGAAGTAAGGTTCATTGATCTTCGGTATCGCTCACGGGGACGTTACCCGTTTGTTGCATTGGCTCAAATTGATGATGAGCATGGAGACAATTTAAAAATTCTCAATTCCTATACAGGATGGGTGTTTACAGAAGAAAAACTCCAGAACAAAGTAAGCCCCATGTGAACGTATTGTAAGCGGGAGGAAAACATAAAGAAGGAGTCTCTCAAGATGAGAGGCTCCTTTTCAAATCCTGTGTTTTTTAATGAAGATACCCTTTTTTCTCAAGCATATTTTTGTATTTGGGATTTGTAGCGACAAACTCATGAAGCTTCGGGCCATAATGGTGGATCCACTGCACAACAATCTGTTCAGTCACCTGTTTCCCTTGGTAATCATGCCCAGCTTTTGCTCTTGTTGATTCAAAATCTTCCCATAACAGTTCCACCCATGTTCTTGCTTCGTCTATGGTAAGTTCCGGATTCTTCTCATATAATTTTTCAGCTAAACGCTGGTATATTTCATTCATGTGACCACTCCATATTTGGCAATGTTTACACTGCCATTGTAACACATACAGGCGCAAAGAAGGTACATACTAATATTGTCTCTTCATTGAGACTCCTGAGGAGGGTAACTGATGCGTAATAAGGCAAAGAATTTCCCTAATGTAAAAATGACGCATGCACCGGATGATCAAAGCGAATATCTAGCGAAGCGTCCAGACGGTACGATCAATAGCAAACCTCAAGAGAGAGCGGCTAGATCGAGACATCGTGATGTCAACGATGTAGGGAGGAATTACCATGGGTAAACGTAATTTCAAATCGAAGGCCTCTGCCAACTATTCACACCGCAGCATCAAACATTTAAGCAGCCGTGTGAATGGGGAAACAGAACAAACGCAAGCAGACCAAATCACTGAAATCCAAATGCGTAAACGTAACTAAAAATACCGGGCACGTGTGTACGTGCCCGGCTTCTTTAAATGTCGTCCAATTTGTGCCCTAACATAGAAATCGGCAAAGCTTCTTCGTCGTCGCTTGCTTTCTCCCCCTGTTTAGTTTTCCTGTATCCCCATGCAAACACGCCGTTCATATATTCAATATAAAACGTGTGCTCCGGATCTCCATCAATTTCGTAGGTTTCCCCAGCTTTAAAATCACCCGGGTTCATCATATAGGATTTAGCCATAATGATTTTCCGTTCATGAACAGCAAATTCGTTTACCATTCCTAATTGTTCCGCCTTTTGAGCTTTTTCAGTCAACTCCGCAATTTCAAGGCGCAACTCTTCTTGTGTATATTCACTATATCTTTTTTCCATAAAATAAACCTCCTCTATTGAAGCTCTCTTTACATTCTAGCAGGGTTTGTTCACAATGAATATAAAGCAATACAGATAAGGAGAGATGAGGATGAAGAATGTTTGGATTACAGGAGCTGGAACAGGCTTGGGACGTGCTCTTGCCCTGATTTACGCAAAGAACGATTATAAGGTATTCCTTTCAGGAAGAACGGCTGAGCATTTACAGGTCACTCAAAACGATATTATAAAAGAAGGCGGAAAAGCAGAGGTTCTCATTTGTGATGTGACGGAACAATCATCAATCAGAGAAGCTGTTAAACAGATCGATTCCTTACATGTATTGATCAACAACGCTGGTCTTGGACATTTCGGGGAGCTATCGTCCTATACCGAAGAAAAGATAGATCAACTTCTCAACACAAACGTCAAAGGGACCATGTTGACCACCCAACTTGCATTTCCGATGTTAGAATCCACAGAGGGTCGTGTATTGAACATCATCTCAACCGCCGGCCTACGCGGGAAGAAGAACGAAAGCATCTACTGTGCAAGTAAATTTGCTGTACGCGGATTTACTGAGAGCCTGCACAAAGAATGGGAAGACTCACCTATGACTGCGACTGCCGTATACATGGGAGGTATGAACACTCCATTTTGGAACGAGACGGATCATGTGGCAAATCCAGATAAGTTAAAAGGTCCAGAACTTGTGGCTGAACAAATCTTTGCAGAGGATGACGGTCGAAACGAAATTTTCATCGATCGCTAATCGTAAAAAGAGAACAATTGCTTTTAAATATGAAACGAGCGCCTATTTGGACCGGTACACTCGTTCTTTAGCGCGATTCCCACACGTCCTTTGGCGCGGTCCATCCGTCCTTTAGCGCGATCTCAATACGTACATAAAAAAGGCTTGCCGCAACGGCAAGCCCTTTTTTTATGATCAGTGAGATTACTCTCCAAGACCTTCTTCTTTTGCTTTTGCTACAACAGCTTCTACAGCTTCCGCTTCGTCAGAACCTTCCGCCTTGAACGTTACTTCTGCACCGTTCGGGATTCCTAGAGACATGACGCCCATGATGGACTTCATGTTTACAGATTTACCTTTATACTCGATGTTTACATCGGATTGGTATTTCCCTGCTACTTGTACAAGTGCTGTTGCAGGACGTGCGTGTACACCGTCAGCTGCTGTAATTTTCATTGTTTGTTCTGCCATGTTAAACTCTCCTCTTTATTCGTTAATTTCAATGATGTCTGGATCATTGTGATTGACTTGACCTGATGCCTTAATGTTTACAGACTGTCCTTCTTGAAGGTTCGTAAAGACAATCGGCGTTACGATGGATGGAGCATTTTCTTTCACGTAATCCAGATCCACTTCCATCAATGCCTGACCTTGCTTCACTTCGTCTCCTTCAGAGATCTTAGCTGTAAATCCTTCCCCTTTTAATCCGACCGTATCGATTCCGATGTGGATCAGGATTTCCATGCCGTTTTCGGCTTCAAGGCCAATGGCATGTTTTGTAGGGAATACGTTCAGGACTTTACCATTAATCGGTGAAACAATATTACCATCTTCCGGCTCAATTGCAAAGCCATCGCCCATCATCTTACCAGAGAATACTTGATCCGGCACTTCTGTGATCGGCATGATCTTACCTTTGATAGGACTTACAAATTCCAGATCACCTTCAGTGACCGGCGCTTCTGCAGCTTTTTCTGCGTTCTTCATTTCAGAAGCATCTTCTCTTGATCTTGGTGTTTTCCCATCAATGATGTCTTGCATTTGGCCACGCAAGGTATCGGATACTGGTCCGAAAATGGCCTGGATGTTGTTCCCGACTTCCATTACACCGGAAGCACCAAGTTTTTTCAAGCGATTTTTGTTTACATCATTTTTATCATTCACGGAAACACGTAGTCGAGTGATACATGCATCCAAGTGGGCGATATTCTTTTGTCCACCCATAGCTTCTAGAATTTCGAACGGCAGATCGCCGACTTCGCCATCTTCATCTGCATCTTCTGCTTCATCTTCACGTCCAGGTGTCGCCAGGTTGAACTTGAGGATTGCCCAGCGGAAACCAAAGTAGTAGATCACAGAGAATACGAGACCAACGATGATGACCCACCACCAGTCGGTACGGTTTGGAAGAACACCGAACAGAATGAAGTCAATCAGACCACCTGAGAAGGTTTGTCCAATTTTAACGCCAAGAATTTCCATTACCATGAAGGAGAAACCAGCAAATACAGCGTGAATCGCGAACAATAGTGGCGCAACGAATAGGAAAGAGAACTCAATTGGTTCTGTGATACCTGTCAAGAAAGAAGTCAAGGCTGCAGAAGCCATGATTCCTCCGACCACTTTTTTACGTTCAGGTTTTGCTGTGTGATAAATCGCAAGTGCAGCAGCTGGAAGACCGAACATCATGAATGGGAATTTACCAACCATGAATGTTCCTGCAGTAAATTCAACACCGTCTCTCAACTGTTCGAAGAAGATCGTTTGGTCTCCTCGGACAATCTCACCGGCAGCGTTCGTGTAAGAACCGAATTCAAACCAGAATGGTGAATAGAAAATGTGGTGCAGGCCGAATGGAATCAAGGAACGCTCAATCAATCCGAAGAAGAAAGCAGAAACGGTCTGGTTCCCCTCCAACATTAAGTGTGAAAGAGCATTCAATCCTGTTTGAGCAAATGGCCATACCCACAGCATGATAATCCCTAAGAAAAGGGAAGAAAAAGCTGTGATGATGGGTACGAAACGCTTCCCGGCAAAGAACCCGAGAAACTGCGGTAATTCAATATTGAAGAACCGGTTATAAAGAGCAGCGGCCAAAATACCAACGATGATACCGCCAAATACTCCTGTTTGAAGCGTCGGTATACCGAGCACTTCCGCATAAGCAGGATCAGAGGTCATATCGGCATCAACATTACCGAGTACCCCCATAACCACATTCATGATCAAATAACCGATAATGGCAGCAAGACCTGCTACCCCATCCCCTTTTGCTAAGCCGATGGCAACACCGACAGCGAATAACAACGGCAAGTTGTCAAATACAATTCCTCCGGCTTCAGCCATTACTTGCAGCAGTGTCTGAACCCAAGGTGTTCCGAAGAATGGCACTTTATCAACAAAGTTGTCTTGAGCAAAGCTTGTACCAAAAGCAAGAAGAATACCAGCCGCAGGCAAAAGTGCGACAGGAGTCATCAAGGCTTTACCAACTTTTTGCAGTGTGCCGAAAGCATTCTTGAACATTATGTTTTCCTCCTTTTTATTTGTGACGCAAGCCTCTGGCCCCATAAAATCCATTTGTCAGAAAAATAAAACGTTTTCAACAAAAAAGGAACGTTAAGCGTCCTATTGAGGACGCCGATTATGGATAATAGCTTCGTCCCGCTATTCACCAGCAGGACAATAAAAAAGCATGAGCACAAGAGGTGAATGGGGTTCCATAAGGATAGTCCTATCCCTAGGATAACCACTTCACCTTCATGTACTCATGCCTGATCGTGTCAGTAACACGTACGTTTTAGGTTTTATGGGTTAAACGCTGTAAATGGATCGTCAAATAAATCGCTTCCGACTCATCCACAGGTTTATTCAGTTGCTTTTGCATCACTTTTATCAATTTCCAAGCTAAATTATAGCACACAGGATATTCTTCTTTCAACATATTAGCCAAACGAATTTCATCTCCCACGTGTTCCTCTTGATAAACTCGGTCGATGGCCCTGTGCAAATGCTGAACAAGTCTGTGGTAGTCCACACTCTTTTTATCAATTTGAACGTCCATCGTATCCTCCACAAGCTGCACAAGATGTGTGATGAGCTGGTTATGACGGTTGAGTTCCCTTAATGTCTTGTCCGTTACCGCACTGTGAATATGGAGAGCGATGAACCCTACCTCTCCTTCTGGAAACTGAATGCCCATTTTATCGTAAATCATCGTCACGACTTCCATCGCAATTTGATATTCCTTCGGATAAAGGGATTCAATTTCAAGTAAGAATGGATTCGAGAACTGAAGGTCCTTTTTTGCTCGATTGATAGCGAATGCAAGGTGATCCGTCAGCGCGACGTGAATATGTTGGTTGAGCTCTTGTCCCATTCGCGATTCGACGTGATGGAGGATATCACTCATGAAGTCAATCAAATTCTCGTCGATGTAAGGCAATAAACTCACATACTGTTCTTTTTCCTGTTCATTACTCAGCAAAAATGTCTTGTCGGCTTTTTCGGAAGAAATTTCGTCTCCCTTCTTCCGGTTAAAACCGATTCCTTTCCCAATTAATACCACTTCTTCATAAGTTGGGTGGGAAGCAATGACTACATTATTATTGAGCACTTTTTTTATCTTTATCTGCTTTTCCATAATGGTCCCCCACTTAAATTACACTAAAAGCGTTTTCAGTCATCTCATAACCTCTATCCTATATTTGATTTGTTTTTTTTACAAGTGGGAGGCTAAGGAATAAGCTTCCCTCTTTGTGTGAAAGCGATTACGTCGTGTACAATCATTTAGGTGCTGGGAAACGCCCCGCAGAGAAAGGAGACGAAACAATGATCAAACTATTTGTCACAGACCTGGACGGTACCCTTCTTGGTGTCGATCATTATATTAAAAACGAAGATATTGATGCATTAAAACGAATGGTGGAAGATGGCCCCCCTCTTGCTGTCGCCTCCGGACGTATGGACCATGAAATTGCAGAGGTTCTAAAGCGTGTAGGTGTAAACGGTCACCGTGTCAGTCAAAATGGAGCTTTTGTATTCAACGATGAAGATACACCAATCCATGCCAAAACGTTTGAATCAGAACTTGCCCAACGAATCATTCAGACCATCGACCAAGAACCGATGATTAAAACAGTTTCTACAGCAGATGAAACGTTCACGAAAGAATCGAACGCTTTTGTGGATATGATTTCTGAACAGATGTTTCACGAAATCATCGTCAAACCTGAATTGAATGAACAGGTCGGCCAAACGATTATCCCTTCAAAAATTGCGTTGCACGGGAAAGAAGCCGACGTCATGAAAGCTGCGGCAAGAATCAAAGAAATGTTCGGAGAAGAAATTGACAGTTTCATTTCTCATGAAACATGTGTCGATATGATGCCTAAATCGATCAACAAACAAAGCGGACTCAGGCAGTTAATTGAAGGCCTCGGCATTCAACCCGAAGAAATCGCGTGTGTCGGAGATTCTTTCAATGACTTGAGCATGTTTGAAATGACCCCTCACAGCTATGCCATGTCAACAGCTCATGATCAGGTGAAGGAAAAAGCAAGTACAGTTGTCGATCATGTGCATGAGGCGATTGAGGACTTGGATAAAAAAGGACTTTTGAGTAAAAAAGAACAAGCGGCTGACATTTAAGTCAGACGGCTTGTTCTTTTTTTATTCCTTCACATACTCATCGATAAAACGATCAATAAGATCGAATGTAAAACCTTTCCTGTATAAACCGGATTTGACTTTCTGCTTCAATTCATACCCTTCAGCTTTGGACTGAAATTTGCGAAGCAGCTTTTCCCCCTGATAAACGACTGCTTCCCATTCTGTGTCTTCATCCTCATCTTCCGGCAAGTTAGCAAGCACTTCCTGAATGACGTCTCCCTGAAATCCTTTTTGCATCAGCGTCTGTTTTACATTTTGAACTTGCTGACGATAAGATTTCCGGCCATCGTTCTTCAATTTCTTTTCCGCAAATTTCAACGCTTTATCATATTGCTTATCAAAAGAGTAATGAGTGATGGCTTCATCCGCTTTCACAGCAGAAACCCCTTTTTCCAGCAATTCCTTTTTCAAAAGAAGCGGCCCTTTGCTGGAAGTCATGATTCTTGTCCTCACCAGGGAATTTGCGAACTCCTGATCATCCAACAATCGTTCCTTGTTCAACCGTGAAACGATTTCTTCGATATGCTCCGGGTCCGTCTCTTTGTCTTTCAAATAATCACGGATCTCTTTTTCCGAACGCATGCGATAGCTTAAATAATTGATCGCAAGGGTATAAGATTTATGAAGCGTATCGGTCTGAATCAGTGCGTTGATTAAGGCATCATCAAGTTCCATGTTCTTCTGGAGACGATATTTCACGAGAACGTCTTCATCAACACTGAACCCGTACTCTTCTCCATTTCCTTTATCCAGGAAGATATTGTATCGATTCTTATGTTTTTTCTGTGTCGTAATTTTCGTAAGTTTAGCCATCCGCTTCACCTCTTTGACCATATTTTATCATGGAATTCGGCTTGCGTATCGTCAAACCGAACCAAATGGAGTAAACTATTGACAACCTCACACTCACAGGAGGAATGAACATGAAAATCGCCATCACAGGAGGTACTGGTTTTGTTGGTACCCAATTGAAAGAGAAGTTCGTACAAGAAGGGCATGACGTGTACATATTGACACGAAGTCCGAAGAAGTACAAAGGCACGAATCAAGTGACTTATGTCGGTTGGTTGAAAGAGGAATTCCATCCAGAAAAAGAGCTTCCTGTTCTTGATGCCATTGTAAATTTAGCAGGGGAATCATTGAACAGTGGCCGTTGGACAGAGGAAAGGAAGCAGTCCATTTTAGAAAGTCGAATAAAATCGACAGAAGGTGTATTAGACTTGATCGATGCACTGCCAGAAAAGCCGGAAGTGCTCGTTAACGCCTCCGCTGTAGGATATTACGGACAATCAAAAACTAAGACATTCACAGAAGAAACAACCGAACCCGGGAATGATTTTCTAGCCAATGTTGTGGAGGAATGGGAAGCTCGCGCTTCACAAGCAGCCGAAAAAGGGGTTCGGACGGTCTATGTCCGCTTCGGCATTATTTTAGGAGAAGAAGGAGCGCTCCCTAAAATGACCCTCCCCTATAAAATGATGATCGGTGGTAATTTAGGTTCAGGAGAGCAATGGATGTCTTGGGTCCATATCGATGATGTGATCGGGCTTGTTCGTTTCGTAATCCAAAACAAAGATATTCACGGCCCTTTAAACGGAACAGCGCCCAACCCGAAAAGAAACAAAGATTTCGGCCAAACCCTTGGGGATGTATTGAATCGCCCCCATTGGATTCCGGCTCCCTCCTTTGCTCTGAAAGCTGCACTGGGAGATATGAGTACACTTCTATTAGATGGACAATGTGTCATTCCTAAAAAAGCGATGGCCTCTGGGTACACGTTTCACTACCCGGAATTACAAACTGCACTCTCATCCGTTTTAAATAAATAAACTTGCAATGAGCAAAGCTAAGCTTTGCTCATTTTTGTTATCCAAAAGGCTTTTTTAAAGTATAATAATGGTATATCGAAGGGAAAGGCTGTATGTCTATGAACACTGTTATAAAAAATGTCCATATCCACCCCATTACATCTCCTTCTATAAAAAATGGATATGTCCATGTGGTTGACGGAAAAATACACGATTACGGTGAAAACATCGAGTTACCGAAGCAAGCAGAATTTATCGACGGCAAAGGGTTGGATTTATACCCGGGATTCGTTGATGTCCACACCCACCTCGGCCTTTATGATGAGGGAACGGGCTGGGCTGGCAGTGATGCAAATGAAACGATTGAGGCCGTAACCCCACACCTGAGAGCAATCGACGGGGCCCACCCTCTTGACCCTGCATTTTTTAACGCGAGGAAAGCGGGCGTTACCACAGCCCATATCATGCCCGGGAGCGCAAATATGATCGGTGGTACGACCTCTGTTATCAAAACGGTAGGACATACGATTAATCATATGATCCTCAGACAGACGGCAGGCCTAAAACTTGCTTTAGGAGAAAACCCTAAACGAATCCACTCCCAGTCTAAAAATGCTTCCATCACTCGACTAGGCATTATGGGGACCTTAAGGGAGACCTTTTATGCCGCTATGAAAGATCCCGATCCCGGCCTTCGTGTAAAACCGATTCTCATGGCATTGAACAAAGAGATTCCTGTTAGAATTCATGCCCATAGAGCGGATGACATCATTACAGCCTTACGGTTTGCAGACGAGTTCGACCTCGATTTGAGAATCGAACATTGCACGGAAGGACATTTGATTGCCGATCAACTAGCAGGTAGAGAATTACAAGTCTCTGTCGGCCCCACTTTTACGAGATCATCTAAGATCGAGCTTAGAAATAAAACTTGGCAGACATATAAAATTTTGCATGATCACGGAATCCGTGTGTCGATTACAACTGACCACCCTTATACACCGATACAATACTTAAACATTTGTGCAGCACTCGCTGCTAGAGAAGGTCTGGACATCGAGGACGCTCTTCGCGGGATCACGATCACCCCCGCTAAGAACCTTGGTGTCGATGACCGGGTCGGTTCGATTGAAAAAGGGAAAGACGCTGATCTCGTATTATGGAGCGGGCATCCATTCGAGTATTTGTCTAAACCCATATGGACGATGATTGACGGAAAAATGGTATATTTCCAGGAATAGTGAAGCACTCTAACACCGGAAGGATTTTCCGGTGTTTTTCTATGTTCCCAAAAACATATTGAGCATAGCCAAAGGTTTGAAAGTTGTACAAAGGGTGTATATGATTGATATACAAAACTTGTACAAGAGTTTCATAACGCGTTGTGAAAACCCCCATTGTAGAAATTGCCGGTCTAACGCTCGGCAATGGATATAAAAAATTTTAAGGAGTGGGAACATGAAAAAATTGTTTTCGTCATTAGCTGTTGTTGTTTTGATCTTGGGAATCTTCGCACCTTCTGTGTTGGCTGACAGTCACGATCAGAACGCCATGCTACGCGTTCTACACGCATCCCCTGACGCCCCTGCTGTTGATGTCTACTTGAATGATGAAGCTGTTGTAGAAGGTGCTGAATTCAAAGCTGCTACTGATTACATGGAAGTGCCGGCCGGCGAACATACCGTAGAGATTTATGCAGCTGGAACAAAAGGTGAACAAGATCCTGTCATTTCTACCACAGTGAATGTAGAGGCAGGTATGGCTTATACAGCTGCAGCGATTGATAACTTAGAAAACATTCAATTGAAGGCCATCCAAGATTCTATGGAAGCAACGGAAGGTATGGCCAAAGTCCGTGTCGGTCACTTCATTCCTGGTGCACCAGCCGTTGATGTAGGTCCAATTGGTGGAGATGCTTTATTCTCCGGTGCAGAATTCCCAATGGTCACCGATTATATGGAAATTGATCCAGGTTCCTACGACCTTGAAGTACGTACAACAGATGGAACACAGTTGATTGACCTTTCAGGTACAAACCTTGAAGCAGGAAAAGTTTACAGTGCTTTCGCTGTTGGAACAGCAGATAACCCAGAAGTATTGCTTCTCCAAGACTCTGCCGCTATGCCGACAATGATGCCTGCTACTGGTTTAGGTGGAACAGCTGACTCCTCATCGAATGCTTGGATGTATGCTGCTCTTCTAGGTGTACTAGCCATGGGTGCTGGCTTTATGCTGACACGTAAACGCTCAGAAGCCTAAAAATGGTAAGAAAACTTTTCCCTTTAGCCCTGGGTCTCCTCGTATTTTTCATCAGTTTCCAATGGCTGAATGAAGAACCTGTAGAGGACCCCAGGGTTCTTTCTACATCTGAAACAACACGCACCCAAGTTGTAGAAGTTAAAAAGGAATCTATAGTCACTGATCAATTAGAGAAGGCACCAGTTAAACAAAAGTACAAGCCTGCTGTTCATGCGTCTTCCGAACAATATGGCATCACACCTGACCGGATTGAAATTCCTTCGATAGACGTGGATGCCTCGATTCAAGCTCTTGGTTATACACCGGATGGCGGTATGGCGGTTCCAAAAAGCTTGACTGATGTCGGATGGTTTGAACCAGGGACGATGCCTGGAAACCAGGGGAACTCTGTCATTGCAGGACATGTGGATGGAAATAGCGGACCAGCCGTTTTTTATGACCTTAAGGATTTAAATCCAGGTGATGAAATTCATGTGTACGATGAAAACACCAAGTTGACGTTTGAAGTAAGCAGAATCGAATCTTATCCCTATAAAGATGCTCCCATCAGGGAAATTTTCGGTCCCGCAAACACACACAATTTGAACCTCATCACATGTACAGGTCCTTATGATGATGAAGCTTCTACTTATTCAGAACGATT
Source organism: Halobacillus trueperi (assembly GCF_003386945.1). NCBI lineage: Bacteria > Bacillati > Bacillota > Bacilli > Caryophanales > Bacillaceae > Halobacillus > Halobacillus trueperi. The sequence continues at coordinate 26,945 of NZ_QUAE01000010.1, forward strand.
AGCTGTATTTACTGTTTTAACAGATCGACAGGAACTTTAAAAATTAGTAAAAAAATCCACGTCCATTTTACAAAGATTTTATTCACTTTTTTGATTGAGTGGATTATTATAAGTTTAGATGATATTTTATAAGCTTTTGGTGTAGGGAAGGCAAATGGTGCGCCACCAGTCATGACACTGGTTCTAGTGGGTTCGATTCCCACCCCGAATTTTTGTGAGCAATTGATAAAAATTCGAGGGTGGTACGAACCGGCCAGTAACGCCTATTTCCTATGCGTTCGGACCACCCTCCTCATTCAAGGAGGGATTTTTTATGCTAAAAAAGCGTGACTTACATGACGCCCCGGTTTTATTTGAGTTGATGAGCCATCCTGAAGTGTTTCCTTACGTCCGTCACAAAGCATCTTCCAGTGACGAGTTTTACTTTTTGACCAAACAAACCATAGAAGCTGAAGATCGGGGGGAATTGGTTTCACGTACCATCCTTGATGAGTGGGGGCAGCCCATTGGAACCATCAACCTATTCGATATACAGGAAAGCAAAGGCTTTTTAGCTACATGGATCGGTCAGCCTTATTTCGGCAAAGGATACAATCAAATGGCCAAAGAAGCGTTTTTTGAGGAATTGTTTTTCCAATTGAATATAGAAGCTATTTTTATGAAAATCAGACGTACCAACGTCCGTTCGATGAAAGCTGCTCTCAAAATTCCCTATGTATCCATTGGAAACGACTCTTATCCAGAAGTGTTTTCTTGGATCAACCGCACAGATGATGTCTATGATCTGTATGTCATTACAAAAGATCAATATTTGTTTCATTACTATGGAGAGCAAAATGAAGAAGAAATGTTGGAAGCATAAGCAGCGCTTATGCTTCTTTTCTTTTTATGTTATTAACATTATCCACACGGTTGTGCACAATGTGAGTAAACGATTCAAACAGCCGAAATACAGAGGTTTTAAACTACATCCCTTTGTGGGTAAAACTCCCTCCACCAAATGTTAATTATGTGGATATCCTTTAAAAAAACGCACTAATACACGATTCAATGTGTGGATAATGTATAGGAAGGTAAAGGAGGCACTTTTTTCTCTAATTCTTCCTTAAGAATTCCTTTTAAAGGGATTGAAATCTCAGGAGTTCCATGGACGCCAGCAGCGACTTCAAATTTATTGAATACGAGCACAAGGTGGTCATCCTTCACATAAAAAGCGGTATTATCTCTTACACCAGCAAACGGCTCTTGCAAATACATCTCCGGATCAGCTTCCAACGCTTTCTTCACTTCCTTATTTAATCGATCGATATACACGAGGTCTTTTAACTTCTTTATTGATCCCCCTCGGTCATCTTGAAAATTGATGGAAGTGACGGTTGAATTGTAGCGATTCCCCCTGGATATGTGGGAGGTCATCACAACAGAATAAAAGGCCTTTTCTTTAAATACCGATGTTTCTTCATAATAAAGATAAGGAACACCCATCATTTCTCCAGCCCCTCTCTTTACGTCTCTCAACGTATCTTCAAGCTTTTGGACGATTTGAAAATTAACGGTATCTTGAAGGTCTCTACTTTCCAAATGCTCAAACCTTGGATAATCGACATGGACTTCCCAATCTTCCGTCACTTTATCTTTATGGACGATTTTATATTCGCTTTCAGCCGTGACCGACTGCCCTGAAACCAAAAATATTCCAATGATGAATAAAGCGATTGAAAAACGCTTCAAAAAGCATCCCTCCTGTACCTTTTAGTTTGACCTAAATTACAAAAACTAAAGGGACGTTTTTGAAGATTATCTCTTCTTATGCTGTTCGACCTCAGGTGAGGTAAAGTGATGGGAAGCAAAAAAAGAGACAGGAGAAAATCCTCCCGCCTCTAATCTATTCAATCAAGAAAGCTTGTGTCCACCAGACCAGTCAAGTCCGGCTTTTCTTTCAGAAACTCAAGATCATAAGAAGCATCCGCGAACTTCTGAAGGTTTTCTTCTTTCACTTCATACGTGAAATCAATACGCTCCCAGGCACGGTCGATAACTTCTTTTGAAAGTTCTTGATCCGTGATATCTTTGATTTTATTAATGGCGATCTGTTTCGCTTCTTCTGGATTTTCATTAATAAAGTCTGTTGCTTTTTTATGAGCTTCTACTATACTTCCCACCATATCAGGGTTCTCATCCACAAGTTTTTGAGAAGTGACAAACACGGCTGCCGGCAATGTTTCACCAAAAGCAACATCCGGTGTGTCGACAAGGACTTTACCGCTTCCTTGTTCCTCTATAGAAGATGCCCAAGGTTCAGGTACTGTGGCCACATCAACATTTTTCGTCTCAAACAAGCTTGCATATGTCGCTGGCTTTCCTGTGACATGCTTCATTTCTCCATCAATTCGGTCGGACGTTAAACCGTATTCCTCTTTCATCATCGTTTCAAATTGCACATCATGTGTACACCCTACCCTCGGAGAAACAAAGGTCTTTCCTGCCAAGTCTTCCGGAGATTCAATATCCGCTCCTTCTCTAGCCATGATGACTGTGCCACCCGTCGATCCTGCTGCCACGACATTGATTTCCGCTCCACTTGTGAAGTGGTTCATCGCTGGTCCAGGTCCTACAAGTCCGCCCTGGATGTCTCCCGTTTCAATTGCAGTCATGAAAGAAGAGCCATCTGGGAAGTATTGGTAGTTCACTTTTGTACCGTCCGGCAATGTTTCAGAATACAAATCCTTCGTTTCTGCCACCATACCCGCTACGTGGTTGATATTCGGAAAGTAACCAATCGTAATTTCTTCTTTGCTTCCACCTTCATCAGAGTTCGCTCCTGCATCACTCCCACAAGCGGCAAGAACCAGACTCATGACGGTAAGAGCGATAATCGATAACCATTTTTTCATCTTCTCCTCATCTCCTATCTATGTTTTCAATAAACCCCAGCGTTTTCTTACATTTCTCTCTAACTTAGAAAAGACAACTTGATCGACGACTGCACCGATGACACCAATGATAATAATAATAGCAATCACTTGGTCCATGCGTGCATAATCCTGAGCATACCGCAAAGAGTAACCCAATCCAGGACCATTGCTTAACAATTCCCCAGCCATGAGGGCTCTCCAGCTAAACGCCCAAGCGAGCCTTAACCCTGTCATAAAATAGGGAATACTTGATGGGACTTCCACTCTGAAAAACAGTGGAACCCCATTCGTCCCCATCGTCCTCGCCGCACGGACTAACTGCGGAGGGACACTATAGATGGCCGTCCGTACGTTCAAAGCCATGACGAACGTACCTCCAAGGACGACAACGAATACAACGGCAAATTCAGAAAAACCGAAAAGCATGATCGCAAGCGGCACCCAAACAATGCTCGGAATACTCTGTAAGGCGATGAGGTACATGCCAGCGGTTTCATCCGCCTGTTTCGATTTTCCGAGCAGGACCCCTATTACGGTCCCAAACAAAATAGCAAGGGATAAGCCCATAAATAAATGACGGAAACTCGCGCCCAATGCTTTAATGAAATCACCATCAGCAAAACCTTCGTACAGAGCGCCGGCCACTTTGATTGGTGATGGAAACACGATATCTTCAAATACACCGATGGAATACACTAACTGCCATAAACCTAAAACAACAACTAAAAATCCAATCCTCTTAATAGCTAGCTTCATGACGAAGTTCTTCCCTCAATACTTTATTGATTTCACCTTCCAGCAAATCCATCACCTTCCGCTCTAGCTCGATGACTCTTTCATCGTCCCTTTTCCTAGGCCGTGGAAGGTCGATGGAAAAGTCAGCGATAATCCGTCCTGGTCGTGTACCCATGACGACGACCCGATCCGATAATTTAATCGCTTCCTGAATGCTGTGGGTGACGAACAGAATGGTCTTTTGTGTCTCCTGCCAAATCTTCATCAGTTCTTCATGCAGAATATGTCTCGTCTGTTCATCCAGGGCCCCGAACGGTTCATCCATGAGTAACACTTTAGGATCCATGGCAAGGGCTCTTGCAATCGCTACCCGCTGCTGCATCCCTCCAGAAAGCTCATGGGTGTAATTTTCTTTAAATCTGCTGAGGTGGACCATCTGTAAGAAACGATCCGCTCTCTCCTCCGCCTCTTTTTTTGACCCATGCCCCTTCAAAGGAAAAAGAACATTTTCCTTTACATTCAGCCATGGAAAAAGCGACGGTTGTTGAAAGACCATTCCTCGGTCAGGTCCAGCTTTCTTAATTTCTTCCCCTTCCAACCGTATGGATCCCGATGTGACATCTTCAAGGCCTGCAACCATTGAAAGGAGCGTTGACTTTCCACACCCAGAGGGACCCAGGAGTGAAACAAATTGATTCTCTTCAATATTCAAATCGATTTCAGAAAAAACCTCAAAGCTGCCTTCTTCTTTATCGTTAAAGGTTTTTCCAACTTCCTCCATCTTCAAAAACAATACGCCACACCCTTATCAATATAATTCCTATAGAATTAGTAGGTTTTATGATTATATGATTAGATTATACAGTTGAACAGAATATTGTGTCAATGAACTCTTCTCATTCCTTCTGTTGGATCTAAATACATACATGTTTCACTTCATTTATAATGTGTTAAACACGTAGTAAGGAATCAAAAATTCTTTAGAAAGGATGGTCGATCCAATGGATCAAATTATCTTTATTCAAACCGGAACAGGGATAGATGTTCATGGTCAAGATGTGACAAAGGCATCCGTTCGTGCCATCGAGAATGCCATCCATTCGAATTCTATGCCGGGCGTCCAGGAAGCATTGCCTGAAGGGTCTATGGAAAATATGAAAACCACTGTCAAACTAGCCTTGCCCTGCGATATTGATGAATTAAACCATTCCAAAGTCAAAGAGGCCATCCCATACGGGCAGGTTGAAATCAAGTTATTGGATGGCGGAATGCGCACGACAAGTGGCGTCACTTTGAATCAAGAAGGAGATCATAACGACCAAATGTATATTGTTAATGCTTCCGTAGAAGTCGGATATTGACCATCAAAAAGTCAGGGAATCGTCCCTGACTTTTTCCAAACATAGAAGCAACCTTACGCATTGTGATAGGATGGATAGAAAGAAAAGGGGGAATAAAAGTGGAACATATGATGTTTATTCAAACAGGAATGGGAACAGATGTACATGGTCAGGATGTGACAAAAGCTTCAATCAGGGCTGTCAAAAATGCCATACATACGAACTCCATGCCAGGGATCCGTTCTGTCCTTCCTGAAGGGTCTTTAGATAATATGAAAATTAATGTGAAATTAGCTTTACCCTGTGATTTTGAAAAATTAGATTATGATAAAGTCAAAAATGCCATTCCTTACGGGGAAGTTAACTTAGAAGTGATGGAAGGCGGTATGCTCACTACGAGTGGCATCGTCCTGGAAGATAAACAGGATAAAAATGACCTCATGTATATTGTCAACGCAGCAGTAGAAGTCGGATATTAAGAGTAAAAGGATTCAATCGTACGAAAAAGCAGCCGACGAAATGTTGAGCATTTACCAAAGCCATCCGCGCATAGAGTCCAAAGGTATCTCACAAAAAGCCCTATCCATGGGACTGTTCCATACAAAAAGCCAGGGCACCTGCCCTGGCTTTTTGGTTCTTAGTAATGATCTTCTGCTTCATCCTGACTGTCCATATATTTGTCATAATGCTCATTGCGCTGAAAGCTTACTCCATCAGGCCCTGTATACCCATTCATATCTGTAGATACAAAAGGCTCGAATTCTTCTACATACCCCACACCATCTTGGTTATCCATTAATGATGAATCGTCATAGGTCATGCTGCTTTGATTAAAAGAAGCGACTTGTTCATAAGCATTTTGCTCATTATACTCCGGATCATCAGCGTTACGTCCATAGTTATTTTCTAATTCTGTAAGCACATCTTCTTCAACAGGTCGATCGCCGGATATATCTTGGTTGGAAGAAGCCTTGGCAATGGTCCGCGCAGTCGGCATCGCCTCCAATCTTTCCTTTGGAATTTGTCTCCCCGTTTCCTCACAAATCCCATAGGTGCCCTTCTGCATCTGCTTAAGTGAGTATTGAATATCTGATAATTCTTCTTCCAAATGCCCAAGTAAGGCAATATCTTTTTCCCGCTCATAAAGTTCAGTACCTGAATCAGCCGGATGATTGTCATATTGTGACAACTCTCCAGACGCCATATCACTTGCGAAACCTCTTTCTAAACCAAAATGATTGTTGTCAATCAAGCGTTGTTCGATTTCTCGTTTGCGATCTTCCAATTGCTTTTTATAATGGGTATAATCCATGTCATTTTCACTCCTGATCGATGATCCTTTTTAGTTTGGCTCAGGTGATTAGGAGCTATACAAAAAGGAGCACTCCTTTACAGAAGTGCTCCTTGTCTTATTATTTTCTTAATGCCTGTAAAAAATCTTCCTTCAGATCTTCGATATCTTCAAGGCCGATGGATACACGGACAAGTCCATCTGTGATACCTAGTTCGGCACGTCGCTCTTTTGGAATAGAGGCGTGGGTCATCATTGCAGGGACGGAGATAAGACTTTCGACTGCTCCGAGACTTTCTGCCAATGTGAAATATTTTACGTTGCGGAGAACTTGATCGGCTTTCTCTCCACTACCGACGTCAAAACTGATCATACCGCCGTTACCGCGCGCTTGTTTTTGATGAACGTCGCTTCCTTTATGATGGTCCAGCCCCGGGTAATAAATGTCTGTCACTTCTGGAAGCTCTTGTAGAAACTCGACGAACTGTCTTGTGTTTTCTTCAATTTCTTCCATACGGATTCCGAGCGTTTTGATTCCCCTCATCAGCAGCCATGAGTCCTGGGGCCCTAAAACACCACCTGTAGAATTCAAGACAAAATGAACATCTTCTGCAAGCTGTTCACTGTTCACTACGACAAGCCCAGCAACGACATCACTATGTCCTCCAAGATATTTGGTTGCACTGTGCAGAACAATGTCAGCACCAAATTCGATCGGATTCTGCCAATATGGCGTGCTGAATGTATTATCAACGATAAAGGTCAAGTCTTTCTCCTTCGCTAGTGTGGATACTTTTTGTACATCTGTCACTTTAAGCAACGGATTCGTCGGTGTTTCCACATAGATCGCCTTTGTGCGATCTGTAATCGCTGACTTGATATTTTCAACATCACTCGTATCAATAAAGCTCGCTTCTAATCCAAATCGCTGGATGACTTTTGATACAAGCCGGTATGTTCCACCATATACATCATCTGTAAAAATCACGTGGTCTCCATGATCAAAAGTCATAAGAACAGCTGTGATAGCTGCCATACCTGATCCGAAGGCGAACCCTTTATGCCCTCCTTCTAAATCCTTGATCAGTTCTTCCAACGCAAAACGTGTCGGGTTTCCCGTACGTGAATATTCATACCCCCGGTGCTGACCGACCCCATCTTGTTTGTAGGTACTTACCTGATATATAGGGACGCTGACAGCCCCGGTCTTTTCATCTCCTGTAATTCCACCATGGATGAGCTGTGTTTTTTTTCTCATGTTCATCACTCCTCATAGATCCCTTGACTTAAATATCGTTCACTACTGTCTGGAAAGATGGTTACGATTTTTGCTCCCGGCTTTGCCTTTTCAGCTTCTCTCCATGCAGCTTCAAAGGCCGCTCCCGATGAACTGGCTACAAGCAAACCTTCATTTAAAGCCAGTTCTTTTACACGACGAAAAGCAACCTCATCTGAAATGGTATGAATCGCATCAAAATAATCGGGATTCATATAAAAAGGCAGAAACTCCATCCCTATCCCTTCTGTTCGGTGTGGGCCAGGTTCTCCTCCATTCAAGATGGAGCCTTCCGGTTCAACAATCACGGTTTTAACATTTCCCATACGCTCTTTTAAATAACGGGACGTCCCCATGAATGTTCCACCTGTACCAGCACCAGCGACAAAAACATCCATTTCTCCATTCATATCCTTAAATATTTCCGGTCCGAGGGTTTCATAATAGGCCTCTGGATTCGCTTGATTATGAAACTGCTGCGGACTGAAGGAACCAGGAGTTTCCTCAGCCAATTGATTTGCTTTCTCTATGGCTCCCTTCATTCCTTTTTCAGTAGGAGTATTTACGACTTTAGCCCCTAAGGCTTTCATCAAGGTTTGTTTTTCCTGACTGAGCTTCTCTGGTGTTACAAAAATGACGGTAATTCCTTTTCCGATGGCAGCAAGTGCGAGGCCAATCCCTGTATTTCCAGCCGTGGGTTCGATAATGGTTCCCCCCGGTTTTAACCTCCCACGTTCTAACGCATCCTCAATCAATTTTAAACCCAGACGGTCTTTGATGCTCCCGCCTGGGTTCATGAATTCAAGCTTAGCGAAGATTCTAGCTTGATTCGGGATTTCGGAATGAGTGAGTTCGATCATCGGTGTCTGACCAATTAATGATTGTATATTCTTCACGTAACCCATCGCATCCTCAACTCCCGTTATTTATTGAAAAACTTCCGTCCATTCCTCACGTTTTTCAAGTAATTCTTTTGCCAGCTCCTGAGCTCCTCCCAAGCTGTGACTAGCAGCAAATCCGCATTGGACTTCGTTGCATGCAGGAACTTCGTCAGCTTCCAACACATCCTGAAGAGTCTTCTCGATTACATTAAGCACGTTATCATAGCTGTCATCATTCAGAATGGCAATATAGAAGCCGGTCTGGCAGCCCATCGGTCCAATATCGACAATGCGATCATGGTGATTCCGGCTGTTTTCTGCCATCAAATGCTCGAGAGAATGAAGGGCTGGCATTTCCATATGTTCCTGGTTCGGCTGCTTGATACGAAGATCATATTTGTAGATTTTATCTCCGTTCTCTCCTTCTGTTACTCCTACGAGACGTACGTATGGGGCACTAACTTTCGTGTGGTCAAGATTAAAGCTTTCAACATTCATTTTTGGCATGTGATCATCCTTCTCCTTTTTCAGCCTGAATGAGCCAGGCGTATTTGTTCAGTTGTTCAAAATTCACCTCAAACCCGTTGAGGACAAACATCTCTCTTAGTTCTTCTAGAAATGGGTAGTATTCTTCCTGCAAATCCTGCGCTAAATTTAAAAATCCTTGTTTTTCTGCGGATTTGATTAACTGTTGTTTATGTTCTTCGTCTTTAAAGATGGTATCTATAAAAACTACTTTCCCATCATTTTCAAGACGATCTCGAAAGCTCTGAATGGCTTCGACTTTCTCACTGGTCGTCAAATGATGAAAAGCGAATGAACTGATAATGGACCGGATGGGTGTTAAAAGTTTTGGGTAATCCAGAAAGTTGCCATCATAAATAGCTGCTTCCGGGCACTTAACTTTAGCGATTCTTCGCATTTCAGAGGAAGGCTCAATGCCAAGCACGACCTTGTTCTGATCGATGACCTTTCTCGTCAAATTTGCTGTACCCACTCCGAATTCCATGACCGGGGATACGGAAAGCTCTGCTAAGCGTGCCAACATTTCATCGTACCCTTCAAACACTTCACGATATTCCGGATCTTTACCAGCCACTGTATCGTCATATGAACTCGCCCATTGGTTGAACAGGTCGACGAATTCCATCCCCATAAATTTCATCTCTCCTCATTATTTATAATTCCAATGCGTTAACTCGGAATTATGTTTATAATGTATCATATTTCATAACTCCCCTCAATGTTATTGTTTTTTATCAGTAATTTTTTTAATGAAAAAAACAAAAACCAGAGTCTAGAAGGGACTCTGGTTTTTGCTTATCTTCTTCGTTTTTTATGTCGGGAAGTTTTTTCTTCCTCTTTTTCTTTTTTTCCAGGGGAAAGATGCTCCATAGACCTTCTTTCTAACTTTTGTTTGATATGCTGTTCAATTTGTTTAAGAGCAGCCTTATCTTTAGACGCGGCAAAAGTAATCGCCAACCCTTTGCCTCCCGCTCTTCCTGTTCTGCCAATCCTGTGAATATAACTTTCAGGGTCTTGTGGAATATCATAGTTGAACACATGGGTGATTCCTTCTACATCCAGGCCCCTAGCCGCTACGTCTGTAGCTACAAGGTACTGAATTTTAGCATCACGGAAACGCTGCATGACTTTCTCCCTTTTGGCTTGAGAAAGGTCACCATGCAGCTCATCGGATTCATATCCTTTGGCGGTCAAGGCGTCATTCAGTTTTTTCGCTCTGCGTTTCGTTCTACAGAAAATGACCGCAAGAAATGGTCGGTGTTCACTCATGATTTGAATAAGAGCATCTTGTTTAGCTCGATCGGTCGTTTCATATAACAGTTGTTTGATGTTAGAGACCGTCACTTTCTCCTCTTTCACTTCAATACGCTCTGGATACTGCGTAATTTTTTTTGCTAAGGAATGGACTTGTGAAGTGATTGTCGCTGAAAATAACATCGTTTGCCTTTCTGCTCCACACTGTCCAATAATCTCTTGCACATCAGGAAGAAATCCCGCTTCCAACATTTGATCGGCTTCATCAATGACAAGCTGCTGAATATTGGTCAGTTCAACAGTTTCTCGTCTCAAATGATCCAACAAACGACCTGGAGTCGCGATGACGATATGGGCTTTTCCATTCAATTTGTTCGCTTGTTTAGCTACATCCTGCCCACCATACACCGCAAGGACATGGGTTTCATCATTTTTCAGCTTGTCCACTTCATGAGTGATCTGCAAAGCTAATTCTCTTGTCGGGGTGATGATTAAAGCTTGAACCGTTCCCAAGGACGCGTCTACCTTTTCTAAAATAGGCAAAACAAATGCGAACGTCTTCCCTGTCCCTGTCTGTGCTTGGGCAATGATGTCTTTTCCATCCATTAGAGGCGGAATCGCACGTTCCTGTACGGGAGTCGGAGAAGCAATCCCCTGCTTCTGCAGCTTTTCAGTCAACTCTTTCGATATTCCTAATTTTTCAAATGGTTTCATCTATTATTCACTACTTTCTATAAAATTAATTCCGTCATTCATCCCACATAAGCTCCCTTTAGTAAGACTCATTTTCGAGATAACCGGGGGTTCGTTTGCCGTATTTGGAGTCAGGGGTGCAGGGGTGGTTGGGAAGCCACTCGCTTTCCTGTGGGGGAGTGGCGAGCTTCCTCGGGCTAACGCCCTGCGGGATCTCGCCTATCTCCTTCTCCCACGGGAGTCTCGCAGCTTCCCAACTACCCCATTTCGATATTAAGGAGAAACGAACCCTTATACCAAGAGGGACGTTTTCCACACCATTCATAAGGCGTCACAAAGCGCTTTATATCAAGCTTTCACGCTAGGAATGCCACCAAGGCATAGTTTTATATTATTCATTTCGCTTGAGCATACAGCAGACTTCCTGAGAAATGGTTTCGAGATACTCACATGGCTAAGGGGCGGAGGGGAATGGCGAGACTCCTGCGGGAAAAAAGTGCTTGGTGAGACCCCGCAGGACTCAGTCCGAGGAGGCTCACCGCGCTCCCGCGGAAAGCGAGTCATTCCCCGCAGCCCCCATCCACTCAACAAAAGTCTCGAAACTGAGTCTTCCACAATCCTGCCAGTTAGCTGAATAAGACCATTCCCTTATTGTACCTCAAATAGGGTAGTTATGTTGGGATTCATGAAAATTGGTCGAGAGATGTTTGTTCATCAATTCAACCATTTTCCATATAGTTATAAAAAGGACTGTAAAAAGGGGGGCTCTTATGGACGTTAAAGTAAGAAGTGGTGATTCGTTATGGTACTACTCGAACCTTTTTAACGTACCGTTGGATTTAATCATAGATTCTAATCCACAAGCGGAACCATCTTCGCTTCAGATTGGACAAACCATTCGTATCCCCGGCTATGAAACGAGTCAATATCGGATACAATCCGGAGATACTTTTTGGAAAATCGCCAGCGAGCGTCGTATTTCATTAGATGCGATTGCTTTATTAAACCCTTCCGTCAATCCTAGAATGCTTCAAATCGGTCAGGTTTTATTCCTTCCCGTTCAAGTAACCTATAGAGTTGTAGATGGAAACCGTCCTTATGATTTCAACGTGCTCACAACTGATTTGAATGAACTTTACGAACTCTACCCGTTTGTCAGAAGAGAGACGATTGGAAGTAGTGTGATGGGAAAAGATCTTGTTGAACTTCAAATCGGCCGTGGTCCGAAAGTTGTGCATTGGAACGGCTCGTTTCATGCAAATGAATGGATTACCACAGCAGTGATCATGCAATTTCTTAATGACTACTTGCTGGCCTTAACAAATAAAGAGACCATTCGAGGGCTGGAAATCGACCCTTTTTACAATGAAGTGACACTCTCCATTGTTCCCATGGTCGACCCTGATGGTGTAGACCTCGTTTTGAACGGACCGCCTGAAGGGGAATTTGGGGAGTTGGCACTAACTATCAATGACGGGAACACTGATTTCTCTGGCTGGAAAGCAAATATTCGCGGAGTGGATTTGAATAACCAATACCCTGCCAAATGGGAAGTGGATGCAGCAAGAAAACCAACCTCCCCTGCGCCAAGAGATTTCCCTGGCTATCAACCGTTGACGGAGCCTGAGACGGTTGCAATGGCTGAGCTTGCCGGTGCCCGTAATTTCGAAAAGATGCTTGCTTTCCATACACAAGGAGAAGTAATTTATTGGGGATATGAGGGGCTTGAACCTCCTCGCTCCATGACGATTGTCAACGAATTTGAAAGAGTCAGCGGTTACAAACCCATCCGTTATGTAGATAGCTTTTCCGGCTATAAGGACTGGTTTATACAGGATTTCCGACAACCTGGCTTCACTGTAGAACTTGGGCTTGGAGTAAATCCTCTACCTCTTGAACAGTTTGATGAAATCTACCAGGAAACAATGGGGATCTTTTTGGCAAGTTTGTACATGTAGACCCAATGGAAAGTTTCTAACAAAACCCCTGCGGAGACTAAATTCCGCAGGGGTTTTGTTAGAAATCTTTTTTGTCCATATGACCATTGTGATCTTTGATCACTTGAATGGCCCGATCGTACTCCTCTTCTTTTACAGAAAAATGAAGCACGTGGGTCAAATGCTTTTTATCAGATAGTGCACTATCACGATCATGCTTAGGGGAGACGACCTCTGTAAAGTTGAACGTTCCTCCACCTGAATTCGTTGAACCTGCCACAGGGACAATTGGGGTCATATCTGTATCCTCAGGAATCGCTTCTACTGTATCCTGATCAACCGATAAAGATTGCAACGATGCTTTTGCACTTTCTGCATCATTTTCTGTTGAAAAGTAAGCTTGAATGGTTTTCGCCATACGATCATCCCTCTCTATAAAAGGTAGTATGGTTATATTATCCTTCCCTCCTCATTTTCAAACCCTTGACGAACTTCCAGGTGGGCCAAAGAAAAGAACAACTCTCCTAAGAGAGATGTTCTTTTGCCAATTGGATTTGTTTATTCACTTGCTCGAACCCTGTTCCACCCTCACTGTTACGGGCAGCTACGACTTGGTTCGGATTCAATTTTTCAAAAATATCCGCTTCAAAAAGTGGGGAGAAATCCTGGTATTCCTCCATGGTCAGATCCAACAAATATTTTTCTTGTTGAATAGAATACAAAACAATTTTCCCGATCACTTCATGCGCTTCTCTGAACGGCATGCCTTTGACTGCCAAATAATCCGCTATATCTGTGGCATTCGAATAATCTTCATTTACAGCATTCTTCATTTGATCCCCTTTAACATGCATCGATGCAAGCATCGGCGCTAACAAAGACAAGGCTCCTTCAAGAGTCTCAACCGTATCGAACATTCCCTCTTTGTCTTCCTGCATATCTTTGTTGTAAGCGAGAGGCAGCCCTTTCAGTAAGGTGAGCAATCCCATCAAATGCCCATAGATTCTTCCCGTTTTTCCACGGAGGAGTTCTGGAACATCAGGGTTCTTCTTCTGAGGCATGATGCTTGAACCTGTACAAAAGGCATCATCCAATTCAACGAATTGAAACTCCTGGCTTCCCCATAAAATCAGCTCTTCGGACAAGCGTGAAATGTGTGTAATCATAATAGAGGAAATAGATAAGAACTCAAGGATAAAATCACGATCACTGACGGCATCCAATGAATTCGGATAAGGCTGATCGAACCCTAAAGCATCGGATGTCATTTGTCTGTCAATCGGGTAGGGCGTCCCTGCAAGAGCCGCAGCCCCAAGCGGAGACCAGTTGATCCGCTTCAAACTATCCTGCAAACGTTCCTTATCCCGTTCAAACATCCAAAAGTAAGCCATTAAATGGTGGCCAAAAGAGACGGGCTGGGCACGCTGCAAATGGGTGTACCCCGGCAGAATGGTTTCCACATGCTTTTCCGCCTGCTCCACCAAGGACGATTGAACCGCCTCTACCAGCTCCATCAACCCTTTCGTTTTTTCACGTAAATAAAGGTGCATATCTGTCGCCACTTGATCGTTCCGGCTTCTTCCGGTATGCAACTTCCCTCCGACCGGTCCGATCTCATCAATGAGCAGTTTTTCTATATTCATGTGAATATCTTCGTGCTCCACAGAAAAAGTGACGTCTCCTTTCTTCACTTTCTCTTTGATCGTAAGCAGCCCTTCCTTGATTTGCATCACTTCACTCATTTCGATAATGTCACACGCACCGAGCATTTCCACATGAGCGATACTACCTTCGATATCCTGTAATGCCAGTTTTTGATCAAAAGTGATGGAAGAGGTGTACTCTTCCACCAATTTATTTGTGGGCTTTGTAAACCGGCCGCCCCATAGTTTAGTCATGCTGGCTCACCACCGCTTGGTCCAGTAACTTCTCTCCTTTATGAACGTCTGCATGGACTTTTGTCGGCAGTCCCCACAACTTAATGAATCCGACAGCTGCATTATGATCAAACGCATCTTCTTTCGAATAAGTGGAAAGTTCTTCATTATATAGACTGACCGGTGATTTCTTACCAATCACTGTATGGTGTCCCTTGAACAACTTCACTCTAACGGTTCCTGTGACAACCTGCTGTGTCGAATCAATGAATGCAGATAGAGCCGGTTGTAGTGGTGAATACCATAGACCGTCGTATATGATTTTGGAAAGCTGCTGATCAACATTAGCTTTATATTGGGAAACCTCTCTTGTTTGTGTCAAAAATTCCAGTTCTTTATGGGCATTGATCAAAATCATAGCTCCAGGGTTTTCATACACTTCTCTCGATTTAATTCCTACAAGACGATTTTCTGTATGATCAATTCTACCAACCCCATGTTTGCCGCCAAGTTCGTTCAAGTACTCAATTAAAGGAACAAGATCCATTTTTTCTCCGTTCAATCCGACTGGCTTTCCTTCTATGAAATCAATCTCAATGGTCTCCGGCTGATCAGGCGTCTCTTCAATCGGATTGGTCCAGGCATATGCCGCTTCCGGAGCTTCTTTCCAAGGATCTTCAAGAACTCCAGCTTCACAAGCACGCCCCCAGATGTTTGCATCAATAGAGAATGGGTTTTCTAGATTGACAGGAACCGGGATTCCTTTTTCTTCTGCATAAATGATTTGTTCATCACGTGTCATTCCCCATTCACGAACAGGAGCAATGACTTCAAGATCAGGATTCAATGCCTGTATGGAAACTTCAAAACGCACCTGGTCGTTTCCCTTTCCTGTACAACCGTGAGCGACAGCGACCGCTCCCTCCTGCTCTGCCACTTCAACGAGCAGTTTAGAGATGAGCGGGCGGGAAAGAGCAGAAGATAATGGATACTTCCCTTCATATAGAGCATTTGCTTTAAGAGCCGGCATCAAATATTCTTCAGCCAATATCTCTTTGGCATCTACCATAATTGCCTTGATCGCTCCTACATCCAGCGCCTTTTTACGAATGGTTTCCAAGTCTTTCCCTTCACCAACATCCAATCCTAAAGCGATCACATCATACCCATACTTTTCTTGAATCCACTTAACAGAAATCGATGTGTCCAATCCACCGGAATAAGCTAATACTACTTTTGGTTTTGTCATATTAATAACCTCCTCGTTTATTGTCCATAAAAAAATCCGTCTCCTACCTGGGGTAAGAGACGGATTTTGAATCATCCGCGGTGCCACTCTCATTGTCTGTATGTCAGACCAACTCGAAGCTGATAACGGGGGCTCCCGGTTCTGGCTACTTTATTCACCGAACATCTCAGAAGTGCGTTTCCGTATCAATCCGTCACCAGGCTTCCACCGCCCCCGGCTCGCTGTCGACCAACTTCATACGTACTCTCTTCGTCCACGAATGTATTTTTATAATGAATTGTTTATAATTATACAAAATCATAAGCAGAAGTCAACACATAAAATACATTCATAGAAAAAGTTTTTTTCAGATTGCCATTTTCATAGCCCTATATTCAACTAAAGATCCCGATTGTGGAAGACTCAGTTTCGAGACTTTTGTTGAGTGGATAGGGGCTGCGGGGAATGGCTCGCTTTCCGCGGGAGCGCGGTGAGCCTCCTCGGACTGCGTCCTGCGGGGTCTCACCATACACTTTTTTCCCGCAGGAGTCTCGCCATTCCCCTCCGCCCCTTTGCAATATAAGTATCTCGAAACCACATCCGGAATAAGCTGCTTTTATGCACATGGTAATTGGAGGGAAATCAACTCCCAAGGACGCTATTACGTATGCGGAAAGGTTGTTATAATGCGCTTTATACTTAAAACACCAGGATAGTGGAAGGCACCCTCTCACAGTGAAGGGGTTCGTTTCGCTCCTGCATCGAATGGGGTGGTTGGGAAGCTGCGAGACTCCCGTGTGAGAAGGAGATAGGCGAGATCCCGCAGGACGTAGTCCGAGGAAGCTCGGCGCTCCCCCACAGGAAAGCGAGTGGCTTCCCAGCCACCCCTGACGCTCAACACAGCAACGCGAACCCTTGAAATCCTGCCATAAAGAAAGTGCAGGGTTTCCAGGGGCATATTGTCGTGTTAAGATGAGTAGGGTAAATTAAATAAAGTCTGCTTCAGAGCAGGAGAGGTTCTAGCGACACCCTCTATAAAAAACTAAGGATGGAACTGTACCTTGCCTTAGGTGCGGTTTTTTTAATGGTTTTGGGTGTGTAGAATTCTCTTTTTCGATGATGAAAGGAGAATTTTTTTATGGAAAAAAATAAAAAAGCTGTGGTTGTATTCAGTGGTGGACAGGACAGTACGACTTGTTTGTTCTGGGCATTGAAGAAGTTCGATTCCGTTGAAGTCGTTACTTTCGATTACAACCAACGTCATAAAGAAGAAATTGAAGTGGCGAAAGAAATCGCTGGAGATCAGCGGGTTCGCCATCATATCCTTGATATGTCTTTACTTAACCAACTTGCCCCTAATGCTTTAACAAGGGATGATATTGAAGTGAAAGATGGAGAAGATGGGGAACTTCCTTCTACCTTTGTACCGGGAAGGAATCTATTATTCTTGTCTTTCGCCACAATTCTTGCGCGGCAAATCGGCGCGAAACATATTGTGACAGGGGTTTGTGAGACAGATTTCAGCGGTTATCCAGACTGCCGCGATGTCTTTGTTAAATCCTTGAATGTCACACTGAATCTATCGATGGATGATGAATTCGTTATTCATACCCCACTTATGTGGCTGGACAAAGCAGAAACGTGGGAAATGGCTGATGATTTGGATGCCTTTGACTACGTCCGTGAAAAAACGTTGACTTGCTACAACGGTATCCGAGGGGATGGCTGCGGGGAATGCCCGGCTTGTGAACTTCGCAGGAATGGCCTTCATACTTACCTCGCTAAAAAAGAGGTGACCAAATAATGTACGGGTTTACGATTGTTGAAAACTTGCAGAAAATGGATCAGGACATCAAACAACATGAGTTGAAATACCACCAAAAGCGTGTACTCGTCAGCAAAGAATTCACTTTTGACGCTGCTCACCACCTACATTGTTATGAAGGAAAATGTAAAAATCTCCATGGACATACGTATAAAGTGATTTTTGGCGTCAGCGGCTTTGTTGATGATATTGGTCTTGTCATCGATTTTGGTGACATCAAGAAAATTTGGAAAGAACAGATTGAAATCCATCTCGATCACAGGTATTTGAATGATACACTCCCGAACATGAATACAACAGCTGAAAATATGGTCGTTTGGATTTATGAAAAAATGGAAGAAGCTTTGAAAGAGGATCCGAATAAGTGTCGTGTTGAATTTGTAAAACTTTACGAAACACCGACAAGTTTCGCGGAAGCAAGACGGGAGTGGATGATGGATGAATAAATTCCCCGTTCTCGAAATATTTGGCCCTACCATCCAAGGCGAGGGAATGGTTGTCGGGAGAAAAACGATGTTTGTCCGTACAGCCGGATGTGATTACAGTTGTTCGTGGTGCGATTCCGCTTTTACATGGGATGGAAGCGCCAAGCATGACATCGAGCGGTTAACTTCCGAAGAAATTGTGACTCGACTGATCGACACCGGTGGAGAGCAATTCGATCATGTCACGATATCAGGGGGTAACCCTGCCCTCTTAAAAAATTTACATGAGCTTATCGTCCCTCTTCATGAAAGAGGAATTGAAGTGGCCCTTGAGACACAGGGCAGCCGTTGGCAGGAATGGTTCACTCAAATTGATGACCTGACCATCTCTCCTAAACCACCCAGCTCCGGGATGAAGACGGATTGGAACATTCTCGATGATATCTTAATCCGCTTGGAAGGCGCTGACCGACTTCAAAACACGAGTATAAAAGTGGTCATTTTTAATAAAAAGGACCTGAGCTATGCTGAAAAAGTCCATGAACGTTATCCCAATGTGCCCTTCTTTTTACAAGTCGGAAATGATGATTTGGAAGAAAACGAAGCAGGAACATTAGCCAGCCACCTCCTTGATCAATACGAATGGCTCATTGATCAAGTTGTCGCCTCATCCAAGCTGAATAAAGTCCGCGTTCTCCCACAAGTGCATGCACTTGTCTGGGGGAATAAACGAGGAGTATAAAAGAAAAAGCCTGACAGCATCACACATGCGGTCAGGCTTTTTGCTTATCCACGTTTTTTGCTGTCGTAATGACCCTTCACTACTACGGCCGCGTGGACCGCTCCTGGAACATAAAAAATCAAAGTTAAAATTAAATTCAATAGAGCCTTTAGTGGTTTTCCTGTAAACAATACAGCTAAAGGTGGTAAAAATATGGCTAGTATATACAACATGGTTAAATCATCCTTTCTCTTGCTTCCTTTCAGTTTTCCCTTTTGAAAGGGTTTGAACACTCCCTGATTGTCTCCTTCTCTGATTCCATATCGTGACTTCCAGTGCCGCTATGCAAACGAGCAGCCATGCAAGACCGAATAACATGCCTCCAACGACATCCGTAAAAAAGTGCACTCCTAGATAAACTCTAGAAAGACCGATAAGTGCAATTAACATTCCAAGCGCTATATTTACCGTCCATTTCCAAGGCTTCTTCAAAGGGCTGATTACGATTAAGTAAATGAGAAAGCCGTAAAAAACGACGGATCCTGTTGTATGTCCACTCGGGAAACTGAAACCCGTCCCATCATATTCCGCCAGCACTTCTGGACGTTGGCGCTCGAAGGAAACCTTCAGCAATTTGGTCAAAGCACTGATGCCGATCATGACGATGGCAAAATAAATACCTACCCACCGGCTGAACGGAGAAAAAAACAATAAAAAGATAAGTAATGCTACAGAGGCTATGGATATGAATAAAACGGATCCCAAGTCTGTCGTCCATCCCCAAAACGTATCCATCCACGGGGTAGTAATTGACCTCACTACATCTGTCGCTGCCTGATCCACAAAGAATTTTTCCTGTTCAAGGACATCTGCCGCAAGTTCAGTAAAGAAATAAACGGCTCCGCCTACCAATGCGAAGCCCGCCAAAATAATAATAATAGACGCTTTCGAAAGGTCTGAAAGCTTCGTTCCTGAAAACAACATCACAATTCCTCCTGACTGCCAATGACTCTTAATTCAACCCTTCCCCTAATCGCTATCGATTAACCTTGAAATACAATCCTCATTGCTCTATGGTCGCAAATCAAGCTTCTTTTATGATAAACAAAATGAACCGTTCCTATTGCACGTAAAACTAGACCTGTGACTAGTCTTACCTTTTCATCATAAATGAAACCATGAGCATCATTCATAATCGAATGCGCGCCCGCTTCTCCCTCTTAGCCAATCAATCAACAATCATCTTCCTTGTAAAAAGATAAGCCATTAAGAGTATGATTCACCCTTCCATTGATAAGAACCGAGGAAAAACAATGCAGGAAGGATAATCTCATTCATTTGTAACCACTGTTTTCTGTACAACTTTCTGACTTTTCCTTCTGTTCATCCGTCCTTTTTTCATTTATAATAGATGATTTCAAAAACGAAAACCCGGATGCTGTCCATGCATCCGAGTTTCGTTTTTAATTTATGCTGTTTTCTCTTTGTTCATTAATGCTTTTCGCTTTTTCTGTTCATCGACCTTGGTCAGAATAGATACCACCAAGGCGATGACGAATAGACCAGAGAAGAAAATGAGGCTGTTCTCATAGCTTCCTGTCGTATCTTTCATCCAAGCTGCAAAGATAGGACCAGCAAGTCCGGCAGCCGCCCAAGCGGTCAAAATATAGCCATGAATGGCACCAAGCTCTTTTGTTCCAAACAAGTCCCCGATAAACGCGGGGATGGTAGCAAAGCCGCCACCATAACAAGTGTAAATAATAGAAAAAGCAATAACAAAAATCCAAGTCGCGGTTGTCCAAGGAAGAACAAGGAATAAACCGATCTGCAGAACAAAGAAAGTAATATAAGTATTCGCACGACCTATATAATCGGAGGCACTTGCCCAACCGATTCTTCCGAGTCCATTGAAAACCCCCATCACACCCACGAGAGTGGCTGCAGTGGCTGTCGATACCCCGACACTTTCCTCCAACAATGGTTTAGCTGCAGAAATAACAGCGATCCCACACGTGACATTAATGAATAACATTGTCCAGAGGTAATAAAAACGCTTGGTCTTTAATGCTTCCTTTGCACGCAAGTTTGCTAAATCTTGATTTTCCGTATCCGTTTCCTTATCTGGATCATAGCCTTTAGGTGTCCAACCTTCTGGAGGGCGGGACATGTAAAGGGATGAACCAATCATAACGACAAAATAACTGATTCCCAAAATATAAAAGGTAGCTGCAATTCCAACTGAATTGATAAGAAAATCCATTAATGGACTGGCAATAGCGGCTGCAAACCCGAAGCCCATAATCGCCATCCCCGTTGCCAAACCTCTACGGTCAGGGAACCATTTTACTAATGTAGAAACAGGTGCGATATAACCGACACCTAAACCTATTCCTCCAAGAACCCCGTAAAATATGTACAGCATCCATAATGATCCTGCGCTTACAGCGATTCCTGATCCGGCCACACCAATCCCGAAAAAGATGGCAGCTGTGATTCCGGCGACCCTCGGTCCATACTTTTCCACAAACCATCCTAAAAAGGCTGCAGATAATCCTAAAAATAAAATTGCAATACTGAAGGTCAGCTGAACTTGACTTGCTGTCCAGCCAAATTCTTCGCTCAGTGGGCCTGTAAAGTTACTCCAGGCATAAACAGAACCGATAGATATATGAATCCCTACCGCTCCTAAGGCGATCAACCATCTGTTCTTCACTTTTCTTTCTGACATTTTTTCACCTCTTTTTCATTAATTACCTGTCTTTTTCCTATAATCTCAAATTCTAAACAAAATTCCATTTATTATGACACATTCTGTCCATATTCTTCCTCACTTGAATTATTTCCTGGACAATAAAAAAACACCTCCTATCCAGGAAGTGTCCATTAAGTATAAGCTCCCGATTGTGGAAGACTCAGTTTCGAGACTCTTTTGGGTTTCTTTGCTGGGTTGAGCGTCAGGGGTGGTGGGGAAGCTACTCGCTTTCTGCTGGAGCGCGGTGAGCACATTCAGCGCGTCCTTAAAGGCAGCCTTGCCTAGTTGAAATAATGAATGACAATTCCTGGCCATGGATACGGGGTCAGGGAAACGACGATTTGCAGTGTTTTGGAACAGTTTGTACAAAAAAACACACGTTCGTGTTTCCATTCGCTTTACATGCGGACGTTTCCCAGACCCTGTTCCCTCCCCTTATTTGTGCAGGATCTATGGTTAAAACAACTCTATAACTGCTTAGGTGAACTGGTCTTCATTACAGAACTCAGTAGGTTACTGTTAGAGAGATTTCGAGAACCTCATTTAGTAAAGGGGCGGAGGGGAATGGGGAGACTCCTACCTTAAGTGTGCAGGCGCCTCGATCAGCGGCGTATGGACTGGACTGAGCTGGCGGAGATAAAGGAAACACGAAGAACGGAGTGATTCGATGTTGACTTATCGTACAGAAGCGAGGGAAGTCTCACTAGTCGCTAGGCGCCGGAACCGGATAACTAAGAGGAAAAAAGTGCATGGTGAGACCCGCAGGACGCAGTCCGAGGAGGCTCACCGCGCTCCCACGGAAAGCGGCTCATTCCCCGCAGCCCCCATCCACTCAACAAAAGTCTCGAAACTGAGTCTTCAAGAATCCTGCCATATAGTTGAAGATTACTATTCTACAAAGCTCACCTTCTAAATCCAGCGTTGTTTTTTTCGGTAGGATTTTACGTCTCTGTAATTTTTACGTCCCTCTTCATTCATACCTAAATAGTGTTCTTGTACTTCCTGGTTAGAAAGCAGTTCTGATACAGGAGCTTCCAAAACAGAGCGCCCGTCCTCAATGATATATCCATAATCAGCGATGGAGAGCGCTACATTCGCATTTTGCTCAACGACCAGGATGGACATCCCTTCTTCTTCATTGATCTGTTTAATGTTTTGAAAGATCTCTTTGACGAGAAGCGGGGCAATCCCAAGAGACGGTTCGTCTAACAACAATAGCTTTGGTTTCGCCATGATTCCTCTTCCGATGGCGAGCATTTGTTGCTCACCTCCTGAGAGCAGTCCTGCATGACGGGAACGTAATGTTTTCAGTTTTGGAAAATAATGATAGACACGATCCGTATCTTTCTTTATGTTCCTTCGATCTTTTCTGGTGTGAGCGCCTGCTGTTAAATTTTCTTCGACTGTGAGATGCTTAAAAACTCTTCTTCCTTCCATACTTTGAAAAATACCTTTTTGAACAATTTTATCAGGACTCATTGAAGTCAAATCTTCTTCTTGATACGTAATTCTCCCCTTCGTCACCTGCCCATTATCTCCCCCAAGCAAACCTGAGATCGCCTTAAGCGTCGTGGATTTCCCTGCTCCATTGCTTCCTAACAAAGCGACGATGTCTCCATCCGGCACCTCGATAGACATCCCTTTTAAAACTAGAATCATCTTCGAATACACCACTTCAATATTATCGACTTTCAACATAAGGCTTTACCCTCCTTTTGAAAAAAGGGGCCTCACCATGAGACCCCTCACTCTTAATCTTCATAACTGAAATAATCCGTGATGACTTCAAACTTCCCATTCTTTACTTCAGCCAGACGCACTTGGTTCGTACCCGCATGGTTGTCTTCTGAGAAAGTAACAGGTGCAGCTAGACCACCTAAGTCCATGTCTTTGATTTGTTCGATTCCTTTACGGATGCCTTCTCCGTTCAACTCTTCAGCATTTCCTATCCCTTCAGCCATAATTTTAGCTGTGACCCAGCCTTGAACGAATTTTTGACTGACATCTTCAAGACTTTCTCCCTTGGACTCCAGGTACTCTTCCATTTCAGCCAGCCCTTCCAATTCTTCATATGGGAAAGCGTGAGTGACGACTCCTAACATTCCTTCTGCCGCGTCCCCGGCTATTTCTACAACTCCTTCTCCAGTCGCCCAGTTCAAACCGATGAATTGGGTATCAATTCCCAGCGTCTGAGCTTCCCGTAAAATCGTCGCTGTCGCCCCCCATGTTTGCTGAATGATGGCATAGTCTGGAGCTGCCTCTTGCATATTCAACATTTGGGACTGTGCTTCTGTCGCCGTCACCGGAATAACTTGTTCATCCACCACTTCGACACCGACTTCGGCCGCGTAGGCTTTAATATCCTCAATTGGTGAACGCCCGAAAGCAGTATCATTATAAAGGAGAGCGAGGGTCGGATTGTCTCCTTCGTGATTCTCCTTGATCCACTGCACAACAGCTCGTCCCTGGTCAGAGTATGTAGCTGCTGTCAAAAAGTTGTATGGACTCTCCTCTAAATTTTTCAGGTTTTCTGAGTAGGAAGCAGAGAAGTATGGAAGTTGATCGTTCGCTACTTGCTGACGAAGTGCTTCCGTATCCGCCGTTCCCCAACCGAGAATGGCTGATACATTGTCTTTATCACGGAGCTCTTGATACAAACGCTGTCCTTTCGCCATGTCGTAGGCGTAATCATCACCAATGAGTTCGACTTGAACACCATCAATTCCGCCTTGACTATTCAAATATTCATAGTAAGCTTTTTCACCTTCTGAATATGGAGTCCCAACATCACCCGTACCGCCTGTAATATCAAAGAGCGCTCCAATTTTCACGGTGTTTCCGTCAGAAGCTTCGGCGTCTCCACCAGCCGCTCCTTCATCTCCACTACAAGCAGCCAGCATCCCCATTAACAGCATGAAACACAACAAAAGCATCGTTGATTTTGCGTACGTTTTGATCAAATCCTCGACTCCCTTTCTATTTGTTATATAGTTTAGAGTAAAAAGGCAAAGACCCTTCCCTCCACTTGCTAATAAGAAAATGGCCAAACTTTGAAGTAATTTTTGATGTTACTCCACATATGCGCCAACCCGCCTGGTTCAAAGATGAGAAACAGGATGATGGCTGCACCAAAAGCAAGTTCCTGGAAGGCTGCTAATGTGTTTTGCATATCCGGCATATAGACAGCGAGATAATCCATGATAAAACCGAGGCCTACAGGCAAAAGTGTAATAAATATGGCTCCAAGAATGGATCCAAGAATACTCCCGAGGCCACCGACTAAAATCATCGCCAAATATTGAATCGAAACTGTGATGCTGTATAGTTCAGGGCTGACAATCATCGTGTAATGAGCGAGCAATGCGCCGGCGATCCCAACAAAAAAGGAGCTGATTGCGAAGGAAAGCACCTTGTATGTGAACAAATTGATGCCCATGATTTCTGCTGCTACGTCACGATCGCGAACAGCTAAAAAGGCTCTGCCCGTACGGCTTCGGAATAAATTCAGGGCATATACGATGGTGAAAAGCAAAATGATGAGACACAAATAGTAGTAGCTGCTTGCAGACATCAAAGAAAACGATCCAATGGATGGTCGTTGAAGGACCATTCCAGAGGTTCCACCTGTCAAACCTGTCCACCGGCTAATAATGAACAAGATGATGAATTGAGCCGCTAATGTCGCAATTGCCAAGTAAAGTCCCTTAAGTCTTAGAGACGGAATTCCGAATAACGCACCTACAGAAGCTGTGATAAGACCTGCTACAGGCAAAGCTACCCAAAAGCTCAACCCTAACGTACTTGTCAAAATGGCGGATGTATATCCTCCTACACCTAGGAAGGCGCCGACCCCGATGGATATCTGTCCAGTGAATCCTGTCAAAATGTTCAATCCGATAGCGCCTATGGAAGCAATCGCACATAAAGTCGCAAGACCGATGACGTAATTATCAGCCAGCAAAGGAAACAGAAATGCTAGAATGGCCAGTCCAAGCATCCTGATTTTCACCCGTTTGATTGAAAAAATAGCCATATCCTTCTCGTACCTAGTTTTGTAATTGCCACATTCCATGACAAATGGATTTTTCACATCCTCACACCCTTTCCATTCCACCTTTTCCAAAGAGTCCATATGGTTTGATCATTAGTATCAAAATGACGATGATGAACGGAAACACTTCTTTCAATCCTCCACCGACAAGGGGGTCGATATATCCACCCGCCATACTTTGCAATATTCCTATTATAAATCCACCAACAATGGCTCCAGGGATACTATCCAGTCCTCCCAGAATGACCACAGGTAAAACGGTAAGGCCGATCACGCTCATCGTTGCGTTCACTCCGTTTATATTTCCAAGCAGCACCCCGCCGACAGCAGCAACGATACAAGCAATCGCCCAGGTGATAGCAAATACTCGTTTCACATTGATTCCCATACTGGCGGCTGCCTGAAGGTCATCCGCTACCGCGCGCATTGCCACCCCCATTTTTGAGAATTTAAAGAAGATAGTAAAAGCAAGGAGCAGAGCCATAACAATAATGAACGACCATAAATAGACAGGTGTAATAAGAACTTCACCAAAAGTCACCGGAGTGTTCGGAAAGAGGTTTGGATACACGCGCGTCTGGTGTCCCCATACCATATGGACCAACCCTGCGAGCAGGTTACCGAGACCAATCGTCGCCATAATGACCGAAATGGTAGGTGCATTCAGTAACGGTCTTAGTACGACCCTCTCAACCAATAACCCAAGTACACCACACACGCCCAGGGTAGCCGCAAGAGCCACTAAGAAAGGCAATTTCAAAGCAGTGACAAGTGTCAAACAAATATATGATCCGATAAGTACGAATTCACCATTTGCCAGATTCAAAGCATCGCTAGCTTTATAGATGAGGACGAACCCTAATGCTACGAGCGCATAAATACTTCCTACTACAATTCCACTGACGAGCATTTGCATAAAGAAAGTCAACTCAAGCCACCCCCTGTGATCGATCTAATAAGATGACGGGCACGATTTCCCCCTCGTTCGTTTGTTCAGAATATAGATTTGACAGTGTATCGAACTGTCCGCCATCATTATATAACGCAGTTAAATAACGCTTGTAATTCTTTTCCACAGTTCTCCGTACCGTTTTCTGCGTGGACGTCATTTCCCCATCACTCAGTCGTAACTCTTCAGGAAGGATGACGAACCGTTTGATTCGACTTTCTTCAGGTAAAGATGCCATCATTTCGACGACTTGGTCCCTGATGAGTTCTATAACCTCCGGATTCATCGTCAAATCCCGGTAACTCGTATAAGAGATTTGATTCTTTTCTGCCCAACGCCCCACGCTTGCTCGATGAATCGTGACCATGGCCGTCAAATATGAACGACCTTCGCCGAAGACCAAAGCTTCTTGTAAGTAGTGACTCTTCCGAAGCTCGGTTTCGATTTCACTGGAGGATCGTCCATCTGTTGAATCCAAAGCCAATCGCTCCTCCATTCTTCCACGGATTTCGATTTCTCCTGAATCTAGGATTTTGCCGTAATCTCCAGTAGAAAATTCCGTGACAGGATGTCCCCCGAAATAACCAGCGAAAACTTGTAGACCTTCCACTTGAATTTCTCCTCTGGACGCTATACTCATAGATAAACCAGGCAGTGGTTTTCCCGCACCTTCAGCCGACCATTCCTGATCTCTCTGAATAGAAGCATAGCCTGTCGTTTCGACCGTTCCATACGTTTGTTTCACATTGACTCCTAATCCTTGGAAAAACTCAAAAGCATCCTTATTTAACCTGCCGCCCGTCACGTAAGCTCTTCTTAAACGGGAAAGTCCTAAATGGTCACGAATGGCACTGTACATAAAGAAGTCATTCAGTGAGTAACTGATTTTCGATAAAAAAGAGACTGAACGGTTGCTCAATTTTGCTCGTGCGTTTTTTTCTATGCCGGATTCGGTAAGTTTATATATTTTTTTCTTCCATCGTGTGGAATCATTCATTCGAATTTGGAAGCGTGTCAATATGTTCTCAAATGTTCGTGGAGGTGCTTGGATCAAGTGTGGTCCGATTTCTCTTAAATCGTTTAAAATGGTAGAAGGTTCTTCAGGAAAATTGATGGTCATCCCTCTCGTCAAGGACAATCCGACCGCCATCACTTGTTCACAAATCCAAGCGAGAGACAAGAAGGATAAGTAGTCATCATCAGCTTTTACAGGGTCTACTTCATGTATAGATAAAGCCGTTTGGATCAGGTTGGTATGCGTGAAAGTAGCGGCTTTCGGGTGACGTGTCACCCCAGAAGTGAACGTAATGAAAGCAATATCCAACGGTTTTACTTTTTGGATTTGATGCTCAAAGAAAGACGGATCTTCACTAGCTCGTGTTCTACCGATGGACTGCACGTTTTTTAAATCCATAAGCTTGTCATGCGAATAGGACCGGAGACCTTTTTCATTATAGAAAAGAATGGATTCAATGGTTGGAAACGAATCGATGATATCAAGAAGCTTGTCCACCTGTTCCTGGTCCTCAACCACTAAGATTCTCGGTTCACATTCGTGTAAGCAATGGGCCATCGCGTCAGACGAAGCATCCTGATAAATCCCCACAGGGACTGCGCCAATCGATTGGGCCGCAAGTTCTGTAACAATCCAATGCGGTCGATTATCCCCTATGATTCCGATGCGGTCTCCTGCTTGTATCGAAAACTCTTCTTGGAATCCAAGGGCTAGTGATTCTACCTCTCTGTAATATTTATGCCAGGTCCATTCTTTCCAAATGCCCAAATTCTTCTGGCGGAAGGCCACTTTCCCCCCTTCTTTATCTGCTTTTTCAAACAAAAGCTGAGGCAGCGTTCGGTGCGTCATTCCACAATCCCCTCCTTATGTGGTCACTTCTTGTTCACCCAAATAAGCTTTGATGACTTCGGGGTTCTTCTGAATTTCTTCAGGTGTACCAAACCCGATTCGTTTCCCAAAGTCCAGGACAGCAATTTTGTCAGAAAGATCCATGATGACCCCCATATCGTGTTCAATGAGGAACACCGTAATTCCATTCAGTTCATGCATATCCAATATGAACCGGGCCATGTCTTCTTTTTCAGCACTATTCATCCCGGCCATCGGTTCATCAAGCAAAATCAATTCAGGTTCAAGGGCAAGCGCGCGTCCTACCTCCACCCTTTTTTTCAATCCGTATGGAAGTGTACCGACTGGGGTATGACGGATATCCTGCATCTCGAGAAATTCAATGACTTCCTCCACCGACTGACGATGGACGACCTCTTCCTTCTCCGCACCACCCCAGTAAAGTCCACCCGTAAAAATTCCCGCTTTCATTTTGACATGACGTCCGAGCTTCAAATTATCCAGAACAGACATATGTTCAAATAAAGCGATATTCTGAAATGCACGTGCTATGCCAAGAGAAGTCCTTTTGTATGGTTTCATCCCTAGAATTTCTTTTCCGTTAAAACGGATTGAGCCTGCTGTCGGTTTGTACAGTCCGCTTATACAGTTCAGCATACTCGTCTTCCCTGCTCCATTCGGACCAATCAACGAAAAGATCTCACCCTTTTCCAGGTGATAGGACACATCATCCAAAGCTTTCACACCACCGAACTGCAACGATACATTTTCGACCTCTAGGATAGGCAAAAGTGAGGATCCCCCTTTTATGTAAGCGTTATCATCGTTATAAAAGTATTATATAACCTAAAGAAGAGAAGTCAACATAGTTTTTGTAATTTTATGAATATTAAGTATATTGTTAGATTATGTAAAACTTCCTTGCTTTTGATTTACCAAGGTTGGAATCGGTCCCTAGTTCTACCATCCTTAATTCAAAATTTTTCAAATGATTTTACAATCCCCCTCCCCTACTTAATGGCTTCCTTCGTTCTAATAACAACTATTGGAAGAAGAATACAAAAAACTCTTGATTTTTTCCATCTGTCTATATACAATAATAATTGTCGAAAAAACATATGGGGCATTAGCTCAGCTGGGAGAGCGCTTCGCTGGCAGCGAAGAGGTCAGCGGTTCGAGCCCGCTATGCTCCACTACTTTGAGCCACCATTTCTACTACATGAAATGGTGGCTTTTTCTATCCTCACTTTTCATAAACAAAAGAACGCTTATCTTATAAAATATGTCACTGTCTATTGAATTTCACTTTTACCGTCCGATAAATGTATAGGAACGTTGCTGTTAAGGAACAGCAACGATTTTACATAAGAATCGGAGGTACACCATGTTAAGAAAAAGAAAAAAGAGTAAACAAGGATCCTTTTGGAATCGAACCTTGCAGAGGCAGATTTTGATCCCATTCCTCACTTTGATTACCGCCGCTGGCATCATCATTGGTTATGCGAGCTATACATTCGGCGTTTCCATTACGACCGATGAACTCACCGATAATGTGGAGAAACAAATGAACTCATTAAATGATTCATTCGAATTGTTTTTCCAATCTCAAGAAGACATCGTCAATCATTATTCTCAGGAACAAGCATTCATCAATTATGCTTCTGAAGAAGACCGCGTCATCCGGCGTATGGATGACATCCGCTCTTCCAACGAAATCATTAAAAATGCCTATATGGGCATCGAAGAATCTGGGGAGACAATTACTGATTCCACATTGACTTTACCATCTGAGTTCGACCCTAGAGAACGCCCTTGGTATAAAGATGCGGTCGCAAACGAAGGCGGTCTTATATGGACAGCTCCCTATATGGATACAAATACCAACGAAACGATTATGAGTGTAGCCCGCGCGGTTATGGATGACAATGAAGTGATGGGCGTATTCTCTATCGACCTTAATATGAACTCGCTTCTTAATCTTGTGGAAGGTGTGAAGATCGCCGATACCGGTTACGCAGCGATTTTTGATGAAAGTGGTACATTCCTTTCCCATCCAGATCCAGATCTTGTAGGTACAGATGTTTCTGAGGAAAGCTACTATCTGAACATTATGGAACAAGAGCAACCTTCAGGTGTCATTACATACGAATATGATGGAAGAGATAAGACATTAGGTTACTCGATCAACGAAACGACTGGTTGGATTATCGTCGGAACAGTAGATAAAGCAGAACTCGAAGAAAAAGGAGCCGCAGTTCTTCTACCGATTACCATCACCGTTTTAGCCATTTTGATCCTATCCGTGATCGTTTCAGTGCTGATAGCTCGTCGGATTCGCCGGCCGATTACTGATTTACAAAAAAATATGAAACGTGTCGAAGAAGGCGACTTAACGGTTGACCTCATCCAACACAGAGACGATGAAATCGGACAATTGTCAGCTTCCACACACAAAATGAAAGAAAGCATCAAAAGAATCATCGAACAATTGCAAGAAGCAACAGAAGCTGTTTCTGAACAAAGTAGGGGATTGAAACAATCCGCTGATGAAGTTCGCGAAGGAAGTGAACAAATTGCTTCCACAATGGAAGAACTTTCGGCTGGTTCAGAATCACAAGCGCATAGTTCCTCTCGTTTGTCTGAAATGATGGATTCGTTCGTAAACGAAATCAAGGAAGCCCGCCATAATGGAGAAAACGTTGCGGACTCTTCTCAACAAGTTTTATCCATGACGAATAATGGCAGTGAGATGATGCGGCATTCGGTGAATCAGATGCAGAGCATTGACCAGATTGTCAAAGATGCCGTTAAAAAAGTACGTGGTCTAGATCAACAATCCCAAGAAATCTCTAAACTCGTACAAGTGATCCAAGATATCGCAGAGCAAACCAATCTACTATCTTTGAACGCTGCTATTGAAGCTGCTCGTGCTGGAGAACATGGCAAAGGCTTTGCCGTGGTCGCGGACGAAGTACGTAAATTAGCCGAGCAGGTAACCAATTCAGTAGAAGATATCACAGGCATTGTCACAGGCATTCAAAATGAGTCAACGAATGTCGTCACAACACTAAAGCATGGATATGAAGAAGTCGATCAAGGCACAAAACAAATGAAGGTAACTGGAGAAACCTTTGATAAGATTGAAGAATCTGTAACAGATATGGTAGCCAAAAGTCGTGAAATATCCGACAAACTTAAGAAAATTTCTGAGGATAGCTATGAAATGAACGCTTCTATTGAAGAGGTGGCCTCTGTTTCACAAGAATCTGCAGCAGGTGTGGAACAAGTGACAGCCGCTGCCCAACAATCCAACAGCTCTGTGGAAGAGGTTTCTCATAGTGCAGATGAATTATCTTCTCTTTCCAAACAATTAAATGAACAAATTCGCCAGTTTAAAGTAAAAGAGTAAACAAAAAATCCTCCCGTGTACCGGGAGGATTTCTTAAATTATGAAGCTTTTGTAGCCTTTGCAGCTTGAGATCCAGATGTCGTCATTAACGTTGCAACAATCAAGACAATAACCGCCACAGGCACAGCAACGACGACACTGTTCACTTCGAACGGCTGCCCTAGAACGATTTCCCATGTCAATGTTGCCACCACACCAGCGATCATGGACGATACACCACCGACCGCATTGACGCGCTTCCAGAAGAATACGGCCAGTACAGCAGGAGTCAAGCCAGCGCCATAAACTGTATAAGCATACATTTGCACACTTAATACGGTTGGGAAATAACTGATAATTACAAAGGCAAATACACCCAAGGCCACAATGAATATTCTTGTCATAGCAAGAAGCTTTTTGTCAGAAGCATCTTTATTCACATATTTACCATAAAGGTCATAAGTCAAGTTCGTAGCTGCAGACAGCAAGTAAGAGTTCCCTGTCGTAATGATGAAGGAAGCTGCTGCTGCAAGCAAAATACCACCGATAGCGACCGGCATCGCTACTGTAGTAGCCATCAATGCCATTCCTGGATCGATGTCCGGGAATAAGGAGCGGGAAGCGAAGGCGATTAATGAAATGGATGGTGAAATGACGATCATCGCAATCAGCCAGCCCATTTGCGCACGCTTCGCAGATTTATCCCCTTTGGAAGATGCAAGACGCTGATACATGTTTTGGTCACCAAGTAATAAGAACAAAGAAGGCATCAGATAACCGATCATTTGAATCGTTGTCAAACCACCCGTAGCACTCATGTGGGACTCGGGAACATTAGCGACGATTTCGCTCCATCCGCCTGCAACCATAATGATTGTAGGGACAGTAATGATCAAACCTCCCACCATCAAAAATCCGCTGATGGCGTCCGTTTGAGAAACCGAACGAAGTCCACCGATCATTGCAAGGAAGATGATCATGGCAGCACCAATCATCGTACCTGCTTGAACAGTCATACCTGTTGTCAAATTAAGAATAAATCCAAAGCCTTTCATCTGATAAGAGACGATACCGACATAAGCAAGAATGATAATAACACTCGCAATGTTACGGGATGTACGCCCATATTTCGACTCTAAAATACCGGCAACGGTGAATTTCCCGTGTTCGCGGATTTTAGGTGCGACGACATAAAGAATGATAATACCGACTAACGTTGGGAGCATCATCATCAAGGAAGGAAGAATCCCGTATGAGAAAGCCATAGACGTTTCCCCACCTGAAATACTTCCGCTTCCTGTCCATGTAGCTAGAAGCGTTCCCATCAATACAAAAGGTCCTAGACTCTTACCGGCTAATACGAAATCTTCACTGCCGGCTACTTTTTTCGACATGAATATACCAATGCCGACCATTAATATTCCATAGATTGCTATAAACCATAACAAAGTTGGATCTTGTTGCAGTTCCATAACTACTAAATCATCTCCTGATGTTTTTTGTTGGCTGGTTCTTGTTGAGCTGTTCTATTAAAAACATCGGCCGATGATGTGAAATCGCTCTTTGAACACAACGATAATAAAACTAACATAGATTTTAATTTTGTGAAAATGGCGATTTAAGAAGTGAAAAAGGGCTATTCCATGCATTTTTAGAGGATTCCATTTTTTCACATACCTTTATGAAAGCGATAACCACAACCTTTCCAAGAATTGCTTTATTCTTACGAAATTTCTGTTAAATAAGCAAATATGCGACAGAATTTTGTAGTGAAATTAGTTCTAAATACCTAATTAAAAGCTGGGATACTGCGTTGTCGAAAAGAAAAAAGTACACACGGTCCCCTTCTATTTTTAAAACCTACTAAATATTTAAATCAGGGAGTTTTGATATTCAGAATGCTTTTATCAACGACTTTTATCGGTACGCCGATCATATAGGACTACAGCGCTCCCACGGAAGCGTTCATTCCCCCATCTTCAAATGCATGCAGATATAAAAAAACCCAAAGTTTAAAAGGCTTAGAGAATAGGGAGTTATAGTTTATTATGTTAAAAAAGCTGGCACCCTTTGTAGATACCAGCTTTTTTATTCTGCTATATTAATGTCATATTAAGGGGTAAAAGCCTTTACACGATTTTGAATGACATTTTTTAGTAATTGTTTTCCATCACCTGTACCAATAGACTCTGGGTGGAATTGTACCCCTTCAATAGGAAACTCGAGATGACGGATGCCCATCAGTTCCCCTTCAACCGTTGAAGCTGTCACTTCAAAACACTCCGGTAAATCAGAAAGCTCTACGATCAACGAATGATAGCGCATCGCCTCCATCGGATTACTTAACCCTTCGTAAATTCCTTTTCCATCATGGAAAATGCGTGACGTTTTTCCGTGCATCAGCTTCTCTGAGCGCACGACACTTCCACCGAACACTTGAGCTATGGCCTGGTGACCAAGACAAACACCGAATATGGGAATGTCCCCTTTGAATCGGTTGATGACTTCCAGGGTCATCGGTGTTTCATCTGGGGAACACGGACCTGGGGAAAGAAAGATTAAATCCGGGCTCAGCTCTGTAATCTCATCTATTTCTACTTCATCATTTCTCTTCACTATGATTTCTTCTCCAAGCTCTCCAAGATACTGGACGAGATTGTAGGTAAAAGAGTCATAGTGGTCGATCATATAGATCACTCTGCTCCACTCCTCTCAGCTCTCTCAAAACTACTGAACGAGTACTCTAATTTCTTTGGTGAAATGTTCGAGGGCTTCGTCCACTCTACCTTTTTCAATATTTTCAAGTTCCGCTTCTATCAAACGTATGATTTTACTGCCAATGATGATACCGTCTGCGTGATTTCTCACAAGTTGGACGTGGTCATTTGTTGATATACCGAACCCAACAGCGACAGGTACTTGACTGTGTTGCCTCACTTTATCAATGAATGACAAAGCTTCCGCAGACATTTCCTTTCGCTCTCCTGTTACTCCTAGAGAAGAAACACAATAAAGAAAACCTTTCGCATGTTCCGCAATCTGCTTAATTCTTTGATCGGAGTTAGGCGCTACAAGAGAAATGAATTCAATGCCTCTTTCTTCTGCATAGTTACGAATTTCCTCACTTTCTTCGAATGGGAGATCAGGTATAAGAAGCCCCTCTACTCCATTTTCTCCTAAGAGTTCAAAGAATTCCTCATGTCCGATTTGAAGGACAGGGTTGTAATAAGTGAATATCACAACTGGAATTTCGAGTCCATGCTCTCTTAACTTCGGAACTAGCTCGATAGCTTTACGTAATGACATCCCTGTCTTCAAAGCACGTTGAGCTGCTCGTTGTATCGTCGGTCCGTCCGCAAGTGGATCCGAATAAGGAACGCCCAATTCCAAAACGTCCGCACCTTCTTCCTGCAAACGCAAAGCAAATTGAATCGTCAATTCCGGACTTGGGTCCCCTGCTACAAGAAACGGAATGAACAGGTTTTCTGTTTTCGTTAGTTTCCCTTGAAATGATGTCTTCGTCAGCATGTCAAACCTCCTCCCCGAAATGTTCCATTAATGTTGCCATGTCTTTATCTCCACGCCCGGAAAGGTTAATCAAGATTGTTTCACTTTGGCTCATTTGAGGTGCTTCTTTGAATGCCTGAGCAAGAGCGTGGGCACTCTCAATTGCTGGAATGATTCCCTCCGTCTGTGTCAAAAGCTTCAGTGCATCTAGTGCTTCTTTATCTGTTATGGCTTCATAACGTACTTGTTTCGTCTGGAATAAATGAGCATGTTCTGGACCAATCCCAGGGTAATCGAGACCTGCAGAAATGGAATAAGGTTCGGTAATTTGTCCATTCTCATCTTGCATGAGGTAGGTCATCGATCCGTGAATAACACCAGGAGTTCCCTTTGAAAGCGTCGCTGCATGTTCAGGTGTGTCCGTCCCTTTCCCGGCAGCTTCCACACCCACCAATTCACTCGCGTCTTCAAGGAATGGGTAAAACATCCCCATGGCGTTGCTTCCACCACCTACACAGGCAAAAATACGATCCGGAAGCTCTTTCTCCACCTCTAAAAACTGGCGTTTAGATTCGTCCCCAATAATTCGCTGAAAATCCCGAACCATACGTGGATATGGATGAGGGCCTACGACAGAACCTATTAAATAGAAGTGGTCTTCACAGTTGGCGACCCAATAGCGAATCGCTTCATTTGTCGCATCCTTGAGGGTTCCGTTTCCACTAGAAACCGAAATGACCTCCGCGCCGAGCAGCTTCATCCGGAAAACGTTCAACTCCTGTCTGCGGATATCTTCTTCTCCCATAAACACGATACACTGAAGTCCAAATTTAGCGGCAACCGTAGCTGATGCGACGCCATGCTGTCCGGCTCCTGTCTCCGCAATAATTTTCTCTTTCCCCATTCTTTTAGCCAGTAAAGCTTGACCAATCGCATTGTTAAGCTTGTGTGCCCCTGTATGATTCAAGTCTTCACGTTTCAAATAAATTTTTGCTCCTCCAAGGTGTCCGGTCAATTTGTCTGCATAAGACAAAGAAGTGGGGCGGCCTGCGTACTCTTTTAATACATGATGGTACTCCTCTAAAAAGGCCGGATCCGCCATCGCTTGATCAAGCGCTTCTTCCAGCTCCTGCAACGGCCCCATAAGGGTTTCCGGTACATATTTACCGCCAAAATCACCGTAGCGTCCTTTTAAATCAGGAAATACTTGCAACATTTTGCTCCACCTCTTTCATGATTGCTTGAATTTTTCCAATGTCTTTACCGTCCTCAATTTCAATGCCACTGGATAGGTCGATGCCGTCCGGTCGATAATGCAACAACTCTGTAACGTTTTCTGGTTTAATCCCACCTGCAATCAAGCACGGAACACCCTGGTCAAATGATTCCTTCTGATAGGTCGGCACAGACTCCCAGTCGAAGCGTACCCCGGTTCCACCTGAAACACCGTCCACTTTGCTGTCTACAATGTATCCATCAGCAACACCACGGAACACTTCCATTTGTTTAATGCCATCCGATTGATGGTGAACCACTTTCCAAACCGGCAGACCGAACGCTTCTTTGATTCTCAACAACTGAGATACCGTCTCATTTCCATGCAGTTGAATAACATCTAATGGGACAAAATGAAGAATCTCTTCGATTTCCTCAATCGTGGGCTCGATGAAAACCCCGACGATTTTTTGTCTTGGTCGGATTTTTTTCACCCAGCGTCCGACATATTCCGGTCGGACATATCGTTTTGTTCTCCTGACAAATATGAAACCAAGATGGGATGCTTGGGAGGAAGATGTTTTGGCTACATCTGATAAAGATCTGTTCCCGCATAATTTTACAATCGGTTCTTTCATCGAACATTCACTCCTTCCAACAACTGACGGACCGCTTCTTTGATGTCTTTCTGGCGCATAAGAGACTCTCCGACTAGTACACCCTCAGCCCCGTAACCAGCTACTTTCTGTAGATCATCATGGGAAGAGATGCCACTTTCTGAAACCAACAAACACTCCTTGGGTGCAAGTTTCGCCATGCGCTCGGTTTGTGAAAGTTTCGTTTCAAACGTATGGAGATTTCGATTATTGATGCCAAGGATTTTCGGTGTAAACTCATTCAGTACTTTTGTTAATGTTTCTTCACTGTGTACTTCAACAAGTACTTCCAATCCAAGTTCGTAGGCTTGAAGATAAAGTTCATGCAACTTCTCCGCTTCCAATGCTTCGCCGATTAACAGAATAGCATCAGCTCCGATGTACGCACTCTCAGCTACTTGTAATGAGTCGATTATAAAGTCCTTACGTAATACAGGAACATCCACCACTTTCTTGATGTTCGTCAAGTAATCACGGTGCCCTTGGAAAAAATGTTGATCGGTAAGAACCGAAATGGCTTGCACACCTGCTGCATTATAGTCATGGGCGATGCGGACAGGATTGAAGTCCTCACGTATGATTCCCTTGGATGGAGATGCTTTTTTCACCTCTGCAATCACACCTGCTGCAAATGGTGCGTTCTTCAGAGATTCATAGAGAGAATGATGAGGGAATGACTGCTCTTCTGGTAAATATAATTTTTCAATTTCTTGTTGTTTTACAGCTAAGATGGTTTCAAGCATACTGACGATTCTCCTTTTCATTAACAATCGATTCATAGTACTTGCTTGTGACGCCTTCACTGATCGCCTTTTGAACAAGATGCACGCCTTCTTGAAGGTCTGCTGCTTTTCCTGCTACGTAAAGTCCAGCTGCTGCATTCAATGTGACAATGGAGGCAGCACTTTTATTGGAGCGACCATACAAGACATCCTTAATGATCCGGGCACTATCTTCCGTTTCAGAAATACGAATGTCTGTCAGATTCCCTAAAGGAAGTCCGAAATCTTCAGGTGAAACAGTGAAACGAGTGATTTCCCCATTTTTCAATTCAACAAGATCGCTCTTCCCTGTCACTGTAATCTCATCCAGCCCATCTCTTCCTGTTGCTAAGAGCACGTGGGTGGAGCCTAGTTTCTTCAGTGTCTCTGCCATTTTCTCTGCATAATTCGTATCATAAATGCCGATTAGCTGCCTTTTTGCATTCGCGGGGTTGGACATAGGTCCGAGTAAATTGAAAATGGTACGAAAGCCAAGCTCCTGCCGTGCAGGTCCTGCATGTTTCATAGCTTTATGGTAAAGAGGAGCAAACATGAATGTCATTCCTTTTTGGGATAGTGCCTGCGCTCCTTGTTCTGGAGTTGTGTCAATCGGAACACCTAACTTCTCCAAAACATCGGCACTTCCACTTTTTGAAGAAACTTTGCGATTCCCGTGCTTCGCGACTTTCACGCCCATGCTCGCAAGAACGATGGAAACAGCTGTTGAAATATTAAAGGTAGAAGCACCATCGCCCCCGGTGCCGCATGTATCTACAATGGACGGATCATTCGTATCCATCTTCGTCATGTTTTCACGCATCGCTCGAACGAAACCGGTCATTTCTTCAACGGTTTCTCCTCGGTAACGCATCACACTCAGCATGCTCATCAACTGGCCGGTTGTCGCTTCACCTTTCATAATCCTATCCATCGTTTCAAAAGCTTCCTGTTCCGTCATTTCCTCTCCTGCGACAACTTTACTTAATGTATCTTTCATCTCGTCTCCACTCCTTCTCCACTCTTCTCAAATATCTTCTCAGCTAATTGAATCGTCTTCTTCAATGCACTCGCTTTGCTCAATGTTTCTTGATACTCTGCTTCAGGGTCAGAATCAGCAACGATCCCTGCGCCTGCCTGGATATATAAATCTTTTCCTGTTCTTGTCATCGTTCGGATGGTAATGCAGGAGTCGATGTTTCCATCAAAGCCTAAATATAAAATGCCTCCGCCATAGAGGTTTCTTGGTGTGGGTTCAAGCTCCCTGAGAATCTGCATGGCTCGGACTTTTGGTGCTCCCGATAATGTTCCAGCCGGGAAGGAAGAAATCAAGGCGTCAATCGGTGAAACACTCTCCTTCAATCGGCCGGTCACTTTACTGATAATGTGCATCACTTTTGAAAAACGCCCGATGGTCATATACTCACTTACCTTTACCGTTCCATATTCAGCTACCCTTCCAATATCGTTTCGTGCTAAATCCACGAGCATGCGATGTTCAGCTAACTCTTTCTCATCATTCAGAAGTTCTTCAGCAAGGGCGTCATCTTCTTCTTTGGTTCGTCCTCTTTTTCTTGTTCCAGCTATGGGATGGATTTCAAGTTTTCGGTCACGGACTTCAAGAAGTCGTTCAGGAGAACTTCCGATCACTTCCACCTCATCCATTTTCAAATAGAACATGTATGGAGAAGGGTTCACTCTACGCAGCACCCGGTAAAGTTCAAAGCCGCTTCGGTCTGTTACTGTATGAAAACGTTGAGATAAAACAGCCTGAAAAATATCTCCGGCACGGATATACTCTTTGATTTTTTCCACATCCGATTTGAATTTTTCTGGTTCATAATTGCTGTCTAACTGGAAGGATTCATTATCTGTTTCATTTTCAATCAGCATTAAATCAGGAAGTGTGTGGGCCTTCTGCAGCTGGTTTGTAATGGATTTGATCCGCTTTTTCGTTTCAGAATAAATTTCTTCTAGTGGGCGAGCCGCTTCTTTTCTAGCAAAGGATAGAATCGTCGTTTCTTTTGTCTTATGATGGTAAGCAATTAAAGTCTTGCAGAAAAGCAGATGATAATTAGCCAGATTCAACTCATCCGTCATGGCTCTCTCTACAGGCTCATAATCTGAAATTGCATCATAGCTGATATATCCGACCCCTCCTCCTTTAAACGGAAGGTCGATCGGAGGCTGTTTAACATCAAGCTTTGCAAGTACTTTCTCATAAGCAGACTTGAAGTCTTCAGAATACGTGACCTCGTTCTGGTCAAAGTCCTTGATTTGGAACTGCTGCTCATCCTCTTTGATTTGAATCATAGGATCAAGACCAAGGAAGGAATAATTCGACCATGGCGATTCAGGATCCTGGCTTTCCAGCATATACACGGCTTCATGATTCAGTGCATGAAACATGTGAATCGGTGTTAACGTATCCGTATAAAACGATTGTGTAATTGGGATGGTCTGATGCTCTTCAGCATCGCTTTGAAATGTTTCAAAAGTGGTCATAAAGGCTCACCTCTCCATTAAAATCATGGAGAATGAGACGTTGAGGGATGAAAACGAGTGGATAGAAAAGGGGTGAAAATTGGCCAGGCAATCCGTCGGCTCCTTACGTCCGAAGATTCCTCGCTCACTCAGCTCAGCTCATCCTATGCCTCAACTCAACTCATTCTCTACTCAACTTGCTTATTTCGACTTTGTAATAAAGCCACTTTTTAAATATCTTTCCAATAGTCTATAAAATTCAGATAATAAAGTCAACCAGTCTGTTCCAATAATTCTTAAGCCA
Source organism: Halobacillus trueperi (assembly GCF_003386945.1). Taxonomy (NCBI): domain Bacteria; kingdom Bacillati; phylum Bacillota; class Bacilli; order Caryophanales; family Bacillaceae; genus Halobacillus; species Halobacillus trueperi. Next base: position 67,796 of record NZ_QUAE01000010.1, read on the forward strand.
TGAATCTCAGTGGAATTCCAAATAAGCTTCGTATTCTTGAAGACTCAGTTTCGAGACTTTTGTAGAGTGGATGGGGCTGCGGGGAATGGCTCGCTTTCCGCGGGAGCGCGGTGAGCCTCCTCGAGCTTCGCTCTGCGGGGTCTCACCAAGCACTTTTTCCCACAGGAGTCTCGCCATTCCCCTCCGCCCACTTGCCATATAAGTATCTCGAAACCACTTCGGGAATAAGTTGCTTTTATGCACATGGTAATTGGAGGGGAATCAACTCTCAAGGAAGCTATTCTGCATGCGGAAAGATTGTTATAGAGCTCTTTATACTTATAACACCATGATAGTGGAAGACACCCTCCCACAGTGAAGGGGTTCGTTTCTCTCCTACATCAAATGGGGTGGTTGGGAAGCTGCGAGACTCCCGCGGGAATGGATTGGCTGGCGAGACCCCGTAGTGCGAAGCACGAGGAGGCTTGCCGTCATCCCCGCAGGAAAGCGAGTTGCTTCCCAACCACCCCTGACGCTCAACTCAGCAGAGAACCCCAAAACATCTCGAAATCGAGTCTCCTGCAATCCTGACATTTAGTTCAATAACTTTTTTAGATCATGATCAGGGACCTTTATAACAATTATGATGAAAAAGAGGAAAATAGAAATTTTTTAATATTCATTTGAACGAAACAACGAGAGCTTACGTCTTATAGTCAGGGAACGAAATGAGGGATGTTTATGGATTCGGATCTCATAAGGAGAGCACAAGATGGAGATGAACAGGCGCTTGCTGAACTTCTGAAAAAACACTATAGCTTCATCGTTAAATATGTATGGAAAATGAGCGGGGATGAACAATTGGCTTATGATGTGACGCAGGACGCATTAACCAAGGCCATCCAGAAAATCAATCAGTTTAATCATCGATCCAAGTTCTCTACTTGGCTGATCCAAATTGCTACACACACATACTTGGACTACAAACGAAAGCAAAAAAAGAAAAATGAACTGGATGAGAAACTGCGAAAAGAATTTCTCCACTCCCCTGTTTCTTTTCCGAGTGATTGGCATGAAGTCCAGGAGGCCTTATGGAAACTTGAGGACGAACATCGGATCCCACTCGTCTTGAAGCATTATTACGGCTATGACTATAAAGATATTGCAAAAATGACCAAGGTGAAAGTAGGGACAGTGAAATCCAGGGTCCATTATGGGCTGGAGAATTTACGAAAGGAGCTGAGAACGGATGACAGATGAAAAGACACCGAAAAACCTGGAAGAAAGGCTTCAGGAAGCAGCCCGGCACACAGAAGAACAAATGGAACTAACGGAACCTTCCCTCTCCTACTTCGAGAATCTTATCGAAGAACAGACCGCCCTTTGGTACCGGCGACTGTGGTTTGAATTGACTTGTTTATGGGGGATGGCGTTCATTTTTATTTCTTTCCTTATTTTCAGCTTTTTCTATGTCCCTCTTTTGTTTGTTTTTGCACAAATCACTTCCATTATCATTTTAATCCGCTACTTCTATAAAGAACGCTATGAAATGGTGGAGATGCGACAATGAAACATTACGGACCTGAAGAAATGCCTATATGGGGATGGCTTCTCGTTGTTCTCATTCTCATGACACAAAGTTCTATTCTTTTTATTAAAGCTAGAAAGATCGGAAAAGCACCATGGTTGTGGGGAATCGTAGGGCTGATTCAATTCCCTGTGCCAAGCATCATCTTTTTCATCTTATGGAAAACGGTTTGGCAGAGAAGAAAACGGTGACGAAATCATAAAATTTTCTAAAGGCAGAACAAAGCCCTTATAAGGAGGTGATGTCATGTTACTCACTCAAAATGTCATGGATATCATTAACGAGAATATAGCGATCATCGCTCCCCTGCTCATCATCCAACTGGTTTTAATGATTACAGCTCTTGTAAGTTTATTTCGTGCAGAGACTACAAATGGCCCAAAATGGATGTGGGCGCTTATCATCTTATTCATCAACACGATCGGCCCCATCGCTTATTTTATTTTCGGAAGGAGTCATGAGTCTTGATTCAACTGAAAAATTTAACGAAAACATTTGATAAACAATATGCAGTGAAGAACATCACATTCGATTTGCCATCAGGGAAATGCGTCGCTTTGCTTGGCCCCAATGGTGCAGGGAAAACCACCACATTAAAAATGATCGCAGGGCTCATGCACCCCACCTCCGGCCAAGTGGAACTCGCGAATGGAGTAAAAGGAGATATTCGCAAATACATCGGTTACTTGCCTCAACATCCGCAGTTTCACAGTTGGATGACCGGTAAGGAATTCCTTCACTACGTCGCCCGTCTTTCCCATATCCCTAAGCAGGAATCTCAAAAACTAGCGGACCAATTACTGGATCGTGTCGGGATCGCGGATGCCAAGAATCGAAAAATATCGAAGTACTCCGGGGGGATGAAGCAAAGACTCGGGATTGCACAAGCCATGATCCACAAGCCGAGTGTTCTCCTGCTTGATGAACCGGTTTCCGCTTTAGATCCAATCGGCCGGAGAGATGTATTAAACTTGATGGAAGAGTTGAAACAAGAAACTACGTTGCTTTATTCAACACATATCTTAGGTGATGCGGAGGAGGCCAGTGATGAAATCCTGCTCATGCACAAAGGAGCTATTGTAGAATCAGGCTCTCTTCAAGACGTCAAAGAACGACATCAGGTAGATAAGATCACTCTACGTTTTGACGGGAACATAGAAGCATACAAAGAAAAAATGGAGGAGTTCCCATTCGTCACCCATACAGATATCCAAAAGCAAAAGATCCATGTTTATGTACGAAATGTGCCTGAAGCTCGAGATGTTCTTTTAGAGCTTGTAACTAAGGAACAATGGCCGCTTCTTTTCTTTGAAGTAGGACAGACGACGCTTGAGGATCTATTCATGAAGGTGGTGAACGAGCATGCAATGGCTGACCATCTATAAAAAGGAATGCCTGGAGTCCGCCAGAAATTACAAGTGGGTTTGGGTTCCTCTTGTCTTTATTCTTTTTTGTATCATAGATCCTTTGACAACTTATTATCTCCCTCAAATACTTGAATCTACCGGAGGGCTCCCCGACGGCGCGACCTTTGATATCCCGACTCCGCCGGCGGCCAATGTATTCATGATGAGCATCTCACAAATCAATACACTCGGTGTGCTCGTCATAGCCCTGATTACGATGGGAACAATCGCCGGAGAACGTAAATCAGGGGTGGCCGAGCTGATCCTAGTAAAGCCGGTATCCTATACCGCCTATGTGACCGCCAAATGGGCAGCCCATGTCACACTTGTTCTTCTTTCTATTCTTGTCGGCCTAATAGCAAGCTGGTATTATGTTCAACTTCTTTTTGGTGACGTATCTTTCATTCACGTATTGAGTACGGCTGGCTTTTATGGCCTGTATATTATCTTCGTCATCAGCATAAGCCTCTTCATGAACACATGGACGAAAACCCCAGGCCTTGTTTTGTTTTTAACGATTAGTATCATCATTGTATTAAATTTGATCACAAGTGTCTTTTCTCACCTTTTGGAATGGAGTCCAACAAACATTACTTCCTATCTCCCTTCCTTACTAAGAACCGGAGAAGTCGGGCAAGACCTTTGGTTAGCAAGTCTATTTACCATTGTTACGATTGTTCTCCTACTTTTCGGAGCCATTCAAACACTAAAAGGAAAAGAGATTGTATAGCCAAAACATACTAGACCAGGTCATCCAAATTATGGATGACCTGGTCTGGTTATTTATGGTAATCAGACGTGTGATTTGTTCTTCTTGGTAATAGGGTATAGACTGTTAGCATCTATTGCATATGAAGTTGTTAAAGGAGAGATTTACATGAAGCCAACTGCATTGATCACAGGAGCCTCGGGCGGTATTGGATACGAACTTGCCCGTCTATTCGCTAAATCAGGGTATCACTTGATTGTCGTTGCACGATCCGAAGACAAGCTTCATCAGTTAAAAGAGGAACTGGACGGTCATCCGATTACGATCATTCCTCAGGATTTATCAGAGCCTGGAGCAGCTGAAGTTGTGTATAGTAAGGTGAAAGAACTAGGCCTCCATGTTACTGTTCTCGTAAATAACGCTGGTTTTGGTTTGAATGGACTTTTTGAGGACCTCCCTCTACTAGACCAACAGAAAATGTTGCAGGTGAACATCAATGCCCTAACTGAACTGACTCACCTGTTTTTACCTGAAATCAAAGCGGCCCGATTCCGCTCCATCCCTAAAGGGGTATTGAATGTAGCAAGCACGGCTGCCTTTCAGCCTGGTCCAAAAATGGCCGTGTACTATGCTTCCAAAGCTTACGTCCTTTCTCTTTCAGAAGCCCTTGTCGAGGAGATGAAAGATACAAGTGTGACGGTTACCACCTTATGCCCGGGGGCAACAGATACCAATTTCTTCAAAACAGCGAAAGCGGAGCACACGAAACTTGTAAACAGTACGATGTCTCCTGAATCGGTAGCCAAGTCAGGGTTCCTTGGCTTTGTGAAAGGAAAACGTGTGGTTGTTCCCGGCGTGATGAACCAGGGATTGGCCTATGCCTCTAAGTTCATCCCACGCTCATTCGCAGCGAAATTAGCTCATTATGTCGATAGCTAAGGAGAGGTCATACAAGTTTATTTGCGATCATTCTCTTTTTCTCCTCTCCCCCATCCTATATAATAGAAATTACTGGTAAACACTTTTAAGGGGGCTGTACATGAAGAGATTAATCCTATGGTTTTCGTTCTGTCTATGTATCGGTGCCGTCGCAGGAGCTTATTTGTATGTACAAACCCAGGGGGTATCTACTGCTCAGGGTGTCACAGGAACAGTGAATGCGGAAGAACTGAGAGCCTATGAGAAAGATGGGAAAAATCCTTTTGGAGGAGAGATTTCAGGGCCGGAGTTGACAGACAAGGAATACCAGGAATACATTCATGGCATGTCACATCAAAAAGTGAAAGCAGATGAAAAATGGACGTTTTTTGAAATCCACTCCCTTCGCATTTCCTGGCTGCTCGAACATTTGGAAACGAATGACTTGACTCATAAGCATGTCTATAAACAAATTTTAATGAAATGGGCCGATGAGGATTTTTCAAATGCTGTAGCTGACCATAACACGATTTGGGAAATGCAGCGTGGCACAATTGGAAAAGCCAAGCGCCTTCTCACTTCTGAGGAAGAAGCCGAATATATAAAAGAAAACAACTGACCCGATATCATCGAGTCAGTTGTTTTTTACATTTCTTCAGCAGATTTCCTGAATCCATAAAAGGAGCGGTACCCTTGATGAGCATAGTAACCCTCGGACTTTGTTGATGCTAACATTTCTACACGTGTACTTGGATAGCATTCGTGAGCGGTTTGAATCAATTTATCCGCAATCCCCTGATTTCTAAAACTTTCTTTCACCAGCAGATCGCACACATACAAAGTGATGGACCCATCTGTCAGTCCTCGGAGAAAACCGACGAGTTCACCATCCACCACCGCAACCAAAGCTGGTTCCGAATTCAGCCAGGAGCATAACGTTTCCTCACCACGTTCCACAAGGCCGCTCCATCCTTCTTCTTCATTTAGTTGCTGGACAGCGTCAAAATCTTTTTCAAGAAACGTACGAATTTGAATAGCTTCCATGTCATCCTACCTTTCACTGTGATTAAGATTTTCCCCTTTGAGCCGTCACCCAGTCTGTTGATTCTATTTGTCTACTCTTTATTACGTTTGATTCCCTTAAACGTTTCAAATTATATAAGAAAATCTGACTATTTTTAAAATAACCTTTAATGTCTTCCTACATCCGTGTTGGTATACCGTAGAATAAATCTAACGGGTGGGATTGAAAACAAATCAGAATTTTTAAGAATCAGATAAAGGAAAGTATGGTAAAATGTGAACGGAAGTTTTTCTTTTTATGTTCAAGGAGTGGAAAACATGTGGAAAAGAATTCTACTGTTCGCGACATTGATCTTTCTCGCCGCTTGTTCCTCGCAAAATTTATCGCTTGAGGATTTGAAAACGGCTTATCCTGAGACGTTCGCTCAGCCGGTAGATCCCTTATCGGATGAAAAAAAGGAGAAGCTTGGTCTTCCTGAAGATGTACCATTCGAAGTCACCCATGTTGCGTCAAATGTGGAAGACGAGAGAGTAGAGGTCCTCTACCAATCGGATGGTTCAGAAAAAGCCGTGGTGAACACCCTGTATGAACCAGGGAACATTCTCCAAGAATCTGAACTGCAGGTCCCATTAAACTCTGGGGCTGTAGCTGGTGTCCAGGAAAAGGAGGACCATATTTTTGTGGAATGGTATGATGGGGATCTCGATGTCATCTATCAGCTCGAATACTATGGTCCTGAAGAGGAACGTGCAGAAAAAGCAATGAATGTTGCAAACGCTATATAAAATCCTATAATCCTTTATACAAGGATTTCTAAAAAAGAGCTGTCACGTGTATGGTGACGGCTCTTTTGATTAATTTATAGTTTTTCTAGTTTTTTAAAGTTCCGACTGATCGGCCTAGGAGCTTTAAGTCGGTCGAAAAAGATCATGTAATTGTTTTTCTTCTCATCGACCTCTTCAATGGAACCTTCACCGAAAACAGGATGCTTGACCCGGGTTCCTTCTTCGAAAAATTCACCAGAAGGCTCTTTCTCAAGACGATGCGAAGCACGTATATATTCTTTTGCCTCTTCAATAAGAGACTCATCCAACTCTCCGACCCGGTCATATAAACGATCTTCGACTTCAAAGATAAATCGGGAAGGGTATTTCTTCTGTCCTCCATTTTGAAAGCCTTCAGATTCAGTCAAAAAGAGTTCCCTTTCCGCTCTCGTTACAGCTACATAGGCAAGCCTTCGCTCTTCTTCCAGCCCTCTCTCTTTCCGCTGCCTTAATGCACGGACATTCGGGAGAACACTTTCTGTCATCCCTATAACAAATACATAAGGATACTCAAGGCCCTTCGCTGTATGAATCGTCATGAGTTTGACAGATGGCACCTCGTCAGCCCTGTCGTCGTCTGTGTAGAGGGAGATCATTTGTAAGTATTCATCCAAATAAATGTCTTCCCCAAGCGTTTGCTCATATTGGACAATGGAATGAAGAAGCTCTGCCATATTATCCAATCTCTCCTGGTCACCGTCTTCCCTCCGGTAGGCTTCATACCCCGTCACCTGCATAGCCTCTTGAAGCAGTTCCGATACTTTTCTCTTGCCTCTAATTTTCTTCAAATACTCGACCGCTTCGATAAAAGTTCGTGCTCCTGTACGCCTCAGCTGATCATGCTCTACATATTTTTTCAAGGTTTCATATAAGGAAAGCCCATCCTCCTCTGCTTTCTCCCTGAGAAAACTCATCCGCTTCTTGCCAATTTGTCGTTTAGGAACATTTACGATGCGACTGAAAGACAAATCATCCTGAAATGCAATCATCCTCAAGTGAGCGAGCGCATCCTTGATTTCCAACCGGTCAAAGAATTTGAAGCCTCCAAATATTTTATATTCAATATTTTCAGCAATAAGTTCCTGTTCTACAAAACGGGATAAGTAATTCGCTCGATACAAAATGGCCACATCGCTCAAGTTCGCCTTCTTTTCTGCCACGACCTGTTTAATCTTACTCACAATCCATTTAGATTCCTGAATCTCATCTTTTCCATGATAATGAACCACCTTCACACCAGGTGGATTGACAGGAAGCATGTCCTTATCTACCCTGAAATAATTGTTCTGGATCAAAGCATTTCCCAAGGAGAGAATTTCCGGTGTCGAGCGGTAATTCTCTTTCAAAAATATGGTCTGAGCATCATGGAAGTAACTCTCAAAATCCACCATATACTTAGGATCGGCTCCACGCCATTCATAAATGGTTTGATCAGGATCACCGACAACAAATAAATTCCCCTGTTTTTCAGCAAGCATTTTAACAAGTTCGAATTGTTTCAAACTGCTGTCCTGAAATTCATCGACCTGGATATAATAAAGTCGATCCTTCCATTTTTCCAGTACTTCTTTATTCTGATCAAAAAGAGTAAAGACAAAGTTGAGTAAATCATCAAAATCCAGCCCATACACTCGCTTTTGCTTCTTGAGATACTGTTGAATAATCTGACTGTCAAGGTCTCCCGAATCATCCACAGAAGGCATTTCTCCACGTAAAATCATTTGTTGTACATAATGTGTGTTCCCTTTAAGAATTCCAATCTTATCGAGAATCCTTTTGAACGTTTTATCATTCAGTTTTAACCCCATATCTTCAAAGATCTCTCTTAGGAGAATCTTCTGATCTTCCACGTCCAAAATGACAAAATTCTTCGGGTAAAAAAGCCGGTGGATATCTTCACGTAAGACACGGACACAAAAACCGTGGTAGGTGGTTATAAAACCTGTGTCCTGCTCCCCTCCGATCAACTTTTTTACTCTTCGCCTCATTTCATGAGCCGCTTTATTCGTAAAAGTTACAGATAGAATATTTGCAGGGTCGATCCCCAGCTCATTCACGATGAATGCATAGCGGTGAGTTAAGGCACGGGTCTTCCCGGAACCTGCACCGGCGATGACACGGACGTACCCTTCTGTAGATACGACCGCTTCTTGTTGTGATGGATTTAGTCCGTCCAGTAGCTCTTCCATATCGATCACCTTTCAAGAACATTTGTTTGTATTATAGCACATTAGACAGCAGACAGTCTGTGTTCTCTACTTGAATGAAAGATGAGGATAATAGAAATCCCCTGAGCAGAAAAAATGCCTCAGGGGAAATGTGGATGGGGTGACTTACTGAATCATATCAAGAGATGATAAATAAAGAAGGAACACTAAAAACCGTTACTGTTTTGTGTGGAAGTTATGAAAATAAGGATCGTATTCAGGAAAGTCGCCCTTCTCCGAATTTGTATTTTTTCAGGGGAAAGAAACGAATGGGAAAGGTTGTTGAGCTTAAAAAGATCAGGTTTATGACCTTCTTCAGATAAAATCAGGGCTTCTCCCCTTGATTTTATCCATGTCATAGCTAAGGGCGGAATACAGGATGAGTTCGGAATTGCTCTTCTACAACGGAGTAAAAGGCGAAGGTCCCCATTTCAATTCCTTCATGCTTCTATAGGCAGATACTTAGAATTACAAATAGAGGCCGGCATCCGTAAAACCATAAGGACCGGGCCTGCCGTTCCCATGGAGGGGGTATTTTTCACTTTTATTCGAACCTCGGCTTCAACCCCGTTTCCAAGAAATACTTCGTCGCTTGCTGCACATTCATAAATGTGCGGACCCCGTCCAATTGGATATGGTTTTGCACAAATTGCATCACTACCTGTGGACGCATTCCAGCAAGGACAACTTCAATGCCCAACAATCTAAGACTCATCATAAGGTTTTTCAAAAGGACCGCCCATTCCTCATCAATTGATGTAATCCCCGAAAACTGGATGGCAAGTCGGCTCACATTCTGTTCCTGACATAAAACAGGTACTCTTGCCAATAAAATATCGCGCTGTTCTTCTCTCAAAATTGGCTGCAATGGTAGGAGGGCATATCCTTTAGCAATGGTTACAATATTCGCTGTCATTTCTTCAATCATATGGATTAATTCTTTCTCTTTCTTTGACTGCTCCGTCATATCGAATATACGGATGAGAACAAAGCTCTCCCCTTCATGAGTGAAGCGTTTAGTGTAAAAGTGCAGCACCATGTCCCTTCCCTGCCAATGAAAATCCATACCTTCAAAACCGATGTCTTTTTTCTCTTGGATGGACTTGGAAAGGAGCTTCTTTTCTGGTGCTAAATCCGGATACAGATGATTAAGTTTCTCGCCAACGATCCGTTCTTCCTCTAATTGAAACATCTTTACGTAGGCGGGGTTTACGTATGTGATTGTGTATTCTTCATCACTAATCAATACACCCTCATCTAAAAGGTCCATCGCATTCCGTAACAGCATGATTATCCCCCCAGTACAAATCTCTTACTTTTATTATGATGATATACAAAAGAAATGCAAGGTAATTCAACATTATTGTCTAAATATTATGAATAAATAACAATCCCCTTCCATATCTTCAACTTAATGGCAGGATTGTGTAAGACTCAGTTTCGAGACTTTTGTGGGACCTTAGGGGCTCCGGGAAAAGGTTCGCTTTCCGTGGGCGAGTGATGAGCCTGCTCGAGCTAACGCTCTGCGGGGTCTCATCTACCACGCACTTCCCACAGGAGTCTCACCGTTTCCCTACGCCCCTTTGCCATATGAGGTTCTCAAAACCCTCTAACAGTAACCTGCCGAGTTCTGTAAGGAAGACCTGCTCACCCGCGCCGTTATAGAGTTGTTTTAACCAAAGATCCTGCACAAATAAGGCGTGGGAATAGGGTCTGGGAAACGTCCGCATGAAAAGCGAATGGAGAAACGAACGTGTGTGTTTTTCTACTGACTGATCCAAAACACCGCAAATCGTCGTTTCCCTGACCCCGTATCCATGGCCAGGAATGGTCATTCATTATTTCAACTAGGCAAGGCTTCCCTTAAGGGTTCGCGATATGCGCTCACCGCGCTCCCGCGGAAAGCGAGCTATTCCCCTCAGCCCCCATCCACTTAACAAAAGTCTCGAAACTGAGTCTTCAAGAATAGGGAGCTTTTGTGGAAGAAAAAGAAGAAGTGCGTCAACGGTTCAGTTTCTGAGCCGCTGACGCACTTCTTCTTAAGCTTTTTCCATTTTGTCACATTTAGATAAAATAGCTACATGTTTAAGGTTACCAATGGAATCGAATTCTATTTCAACATAATCTCCTGGTTTTACAAAGCTAAGCCTTTCTCTGAGTACAGAAAGTTCATTCTTAAATTCGGATTCTTCGACCAAAATCGCATAAGCCCCTTCGTATCGATCCAGTTTATATTGGTTCACCGATTCAATCCCCTTCTGTTTTAGTATCAGGCACCTTGAAAAAAATTATGTGCCATTTCACCATTTCCTTTTATGGTATAAGTCCTCTTATTACAGAGCATTCCCTTCATTAATCATGACTAAACATGTCGAAATTAGAGTTCTGGACAACGTTCATCTGCCGTGGTAAAATGAAACTAACAAACGTTAGTTAGTAAAAGGAGAGAGCTGAATGACAAAAGAAACTATTATTGAAGAGAGTCTCAAGCTCTTTGCCAATTTTGGATATGAGAATACAACCCTTGCCAATATTGCGGAAGCTGTTGGAATAAAGAAGCCTTCTCTTTATAACCATTTTGATAATAAAGAAGATATCTTTCTTCATGTTCTTTATGACGTGGGTGAAAGAGAAAAGAGTCATTTGATGAATCAATCAGGATCCATTCATCAGGACTCAGTGGCTGATCATCTTCATGAGATCTATCGTGTCTACCTGGAACATATGGCTCATTCAACAGAAGGTATGTTTTTCAAGCGTGTAACCTTTTTTCCGCCCGAAGAATTCGCAGATGAAATTAAGAAAGTTTTCTTGATGGTGGAAGACTGTATGACTGAGATTATCCGCCCGGTATTTGAACGTGGGATAGAGAAGGAAATTATCCGCCCTCTTTCTACAAATACGCTGACTTCCGCATTTTATACGTTGATTGACGGTTTGTTTCTGGAAGAAAATTTTTATGACCGGGATGTTTTTGAAAAAAGACAGGAAGCAAGTTGGCAAATCTTCTGGCTTGGCATTAAAAACCCGGAGCATTAGGGAGGTATGAAACGATGGCATGGATTTATTTATTCTTTGGTGCTTTTTTCGAAATCGGATGGGCTGTTGGTTTGAAATTGTCAGAGGGCTTCACGGATCCCCTCTTTTCAACTATTACCGTCATTTGTATCGTTATCAGCTTCACTTTTTTCACCAAAGCATTAAAAGTGATTGATATTGGAACAGGTTATGCGATATTTACAGGGATTGGCGCAGCAGGTACAGCTTTAATCGGGATGATCTTTCTTGGCGACGGAGGCGGAGCTGGGAAAGTCTTTTTTATTGCGCTTCTAATTACAGGCATTATTGGTTTGAAAATGTCTGAGACCACTTCAGAACAGGTACAACAGGAGGGATAAGCATGGCATGGGTATTTTTAATGATGGCTGGAGTAGGAGAAATGACGGCCATGTTCTTCTTGAAGCTGTCGGATGGCTTTCAAAAACGCAAACCGGCGTTCATGGCTATACTTGCAGGTGCAGCGAGCTTCTATTTCCTTTCTTTATCTTTAAAAGATCTTCCAATCGGAACGGCTTATGGGATATGGACAGGAATTGGGTCGGCAGGTACCGTTTTGCTGGGCATCTTTTTCTTTAAAGAAAAAGCGAATCGAAAACGTCTGTTGTTCATTACTTGTATCGTTGCCGGAGTTATCGGTTTAAAAATGGTCTCTTAGACGAAGGATAGGCTTGTAATGTTATTTTCGAAAGCTTACAATGGAATAAGCAACAATCTACAATATTCGACAAAACCTGCTTTTTTCTGTCGTTTGTAGTGATGGAGGAAATATAATGAGAAGAATTTTACTTGCCATTCTTATGATTATTGTCATCGGTTTCAGTTACGTAGGCTATACAAGTATGGATACGGATGCGAATCCTTCCATTCCTAAAGAAACAGAGAGTTATTGAATTTCAATGATTTAAACCCCTTCGCTCCGCGAAGGGGTTTTGTTTTTGTATAAAAGATGGCGTCCAATGAAAAAGATTATTTCTTAGGAAGATCCACTTCTAAGTCCTCTCCCCACTTCTCCTCTAAATATTGATCGCGCCCTGAGTTCCCACGATAAAAATCGTATCTTAAAGTATTTTTCTTGTAATAATCTTGATGGTATTCCTCTGCTTTGTAAAACTCTTCCGCTTCCAGGATCGGGGTAACTAATTCATTCTGAAAGCGACCGGAATTTTGGAGTTCTTGTTTGGATTGTTCAGCGCTTTCCCGCTGTTCAGGTGTGTGATAGAAAATGGCGGTCGTATATTGGTACCCTCGATCCACAAACTGACCTTCGTCATCGGTCGGGTTGATTTGTCTCCAGAAGACATCGAGAATCTGTTCATAGGAAATCACGTCTGGATCGTAATAGACTTGGACAGATTCGATATGGCCCGTTCCCCCGGAAGATACTTCATCGTAAGAAGGATTTTCTGTTTCCCCTCCCGTATAACCGGATACGACACTATGGACGCCTTTCAGTTTTTCAAATGGAGGCTCCATACACCAAAAGCATCCACCCGAAAGAGTCGCCACCTCGTATCCTTCAGGGATCTCATTTGCTGTCACAGCTTCACTATCATAATTTCGTTTTGTTAAATAGGCATAAGCTTCCGGGATGGCAAGAACAGCAACTAATGAAAGTACGGCTATAATCATGACCCATTTCGTCCGCTTCTTCACCCTCTTCCCCCCTTTTCGCTGTTTAACTCAGAATAACACGCCTATACGTGCCAATTGAAATTCTAACACTCTCCCTTTATTCTTCATCTTCTAAAGTTAAGCCATCGACATGTTTCCGATCCAATACTTTTTTAACCTTCCTATATTCCTTGGATTTGAAAATAATATCAAAATCATAATCCTCTGGGTATAATTCATCGGCTGAAATATGGAGTTTCAAGCGCTTATGATTGTATTCTTTCTTTTCCCCTTTGATTTGGACGACGTAATTGCCTAAAGCATCCGGCCCTTTATAGACAATACCCATTTCTTCTTCTGCAGGAATCCATACATTATCCCCCATTTGAAAACCTGCTTTCTCTTTTTTCTGAGTTTGGCGTTTCTGCCTGTGCCTATTGATCGCCACTTGCTTGGCATAGGACGGAGTTTTCAAAAGCTTATCCTCTTTCGTAAAACACCCTTTTTGCTTATATGTGATGCCATAAGCATGATTGAGGATTTCCGGATGCAGTCCTAATTTATAGGCGATATCAAACGCCTGACTTTTCCCAGCTGTTCCTATTTGCAGCTGGTACGTAGGCTTAAGGGTTTCCAAATCGAAGGCCATCGCTCCATTAATGAACCCTTCTTTCTCCATGGCATAGGTTTTCATTTCACTATAGTGAGTGGTCGCCAAAATGGTCGAGCCTTTGTTGGCGAGTTGATCCAGAATCGCAGTCGCTAATCCCATCCCTTCTCCAGGGTCTGTTCCTGAACCGATTTCGTCCATAAGAAGTAAGGAATGATCATTGGCTTGTTGCAAAATATCAATCAAGTTCGTCAGTCTTGAACTGAAGGTGCTCAAATTCTCTTCAATACTTTGCCCATCTCCAATATCAACAAAAACATATTGGAAAAGAGGTAACCTGGTGCCGGGCTGTGCAGAAACCGGCAGACCACATTGGGCCATCAAACAAAACAAGCCGACCGTTTTTAACGTTACCGTCTTCCCTCCTGTATTCGGCCCAGTAATGAGCAGGGCTTGATCATCCACACCCATATGGAGATTCAGCGGAACGGCTTTTCCCCTAGTAGAGGATGACGCCCCTCCTTGATCTCAATTTCCCCTTGTGAAAACGCCGGGGAATGACCATCAATCGCTTTGCTGTATTTCGCTTTAGCAAAAAGAACATCATACTGGTGCATCGTTTCCATAGCGATATTCAATTCATATTCCTTTTCCAGAACAGAGGCAGTTAACGCATAGAGGATCCGTTCCACCTCCTGCTCTTCCTGCATTTTCAAGAGTTGGACCTGCTCTTGAAGGGAAGTCACTTCATTTGGTTCTATGAATAACGTCGCTCCAGAAGAAGATTGGTCAAGGATGACACCCTTCACTTTGGACCTGTTTTCTCTTTTGACAGGAAGGGTCAGACGCCCCCCTTTATCCACTGGCCTAGCTTCTTGGAGAAGAGAGCTATACTTTTTAGCTGAACTTTCCATTCTGGTCTTCATATCACTATGAGTTTTATCTATTTTCCTTCGAAGCTTTCCCAGCTCTTTCGTTGCAGACTCATCGATTTCCCTATGGCGTATTTTCCCATAAATCTCTTCTTCCAATTGGGATAAATCCGCGATAGAGTCAACATATAAAGAGATGGTCGGCGCAAGAATCTGCTTATCATTCATAAACCGTTTCAATTTTGTACAATGCTCCAGAAAAGAAACAAGGGAACCAAATTGCTGCGGACGGATATAGATTCCTTTGTTCCCTTGATCAATCATAGCCTGAATGTCACCAAGGGTATGAATGGGTACATGACTGTGACGATCTATAATGGCTCTTGCCTCTTTGACTTCCTCATGCATTCTTTCCAACCTCTTTTGGTCATTGGATGGTTGCAAGCTTAAAATCGTTTCTTTCCCTCGATCGGTATGAGCGAAATCACTGACCCTTGTTAAAATAGTGTTCAAGCCTAAACTTTCATATGTTTGTTGGTTCAATGTTTTTCCTCCTCGTTTTGACAGGTGATCATATAAATAAAAAAGTCCGCAACAAGCTGAAGATAGCTCGCTGCGGACTCCGTAGGGACACATATAGAATGTAGTTCCACGAATGTACGAAAAAAAGCTATGACTGAATAAGCCAGTCATAGCTTTTAGGATCGATTTATCCGGCTATGCTTATGCTTGTTCTTAACTGTTCCTGAAAAAAGGTATAACAAACCAAGCGTGCTTTCGCACACTTTTTTCAGGACGTATCCAGTTCATGGATTAGTTAAGAACAACCACACTCATAAATCATTTCTCCTTCACGGGTTAAAAGTTACATTCGTGAAACCATCACCTGTGTTCCCTAATAATATATGACAGGTACTCCATACTGTCAACTGCTGAAAATGGTTTTCAAATGATTGATATCCATAGAATCGGTTCTGGCAGCCAACGATCGTTTCATAATTCTCAAGGCATTTTCATTATCTTCTTTATACTCAGAAGCTGTCCCATCTTCCGGCACCCAAAGGTTGTATTCCCTCATATAGGCATCGTTCGCTGTGAAAATAACGCAGATATCACCAGCAATTCCAGTCAAAATTAGGTTTTTCACTTCTAAATGGTCTAAGAGAATACTTAACTGTGTACCAAAAAATCCCGAATGCTTCGGTTTAATAATAAAATAATCGTCTTCAGCAGGCTCCATTTGTTCCACGACAGGTTTTCCTATTCCTTTTTTACACTCTTCCAACAAATCAGAAGCGTTATCCTGCCAAAGCCCGAAGTTGTCGTTCACATAAATCACTGGTACTCCTTGCTGCTTCACCTCTTTCTTGAAGTTGTGTAAACGCTCGGCTACAGGGAGACTGTTTTCAAGTAGGTTCTCTCCACCATCAAAGTCCATTTTATTGATCATATCAATGATGATCATTGCTGTATCCTGCTTCATAATTGGACAATCACTCTCCTTCGAACCGCTCAGGGCCTGCTGGGATTTGGCGCTTATGTTCGGTTTTCTTGTGAAGTTCTTTCAAATTCTTTTCATCTTTGGGGTCGATTTTTTCTCCTCTCAAATAAGCATCAATCGTATCATAAGACATTCCCAGTTCTTCTTCATCTGTCTGCCCTTCCCAAAGTTCAGCACTCGGTTTTTTATGAACGATAGAGTCCGTGACCTCCAGCACCTTGGCCATTTCTCTTACTTCTTCTTTTCTTAAATTGATCAGAGGAACGAGGTCGACTCCTCCATCTCCGTATTTCGTAAAATATCCCGTATAATCTTCCGCTGCATTATCTGTCCCCACGACAAGATAATTATAGTTGTTCCCTACAGCATAAAGCGTACTCATACGGAGACGTGCTTGAAGATTCGCCCCACCAAGCTGTGACTTCTCATCATTCCAATCACCTTTTTCATTTAACTGGTTCTTAATAGTGTCGTAAGTCGTTTGATAAGCATCGGTCAATTCAATACCAACATAATCAAGATCCGCACCTTCCACGACATCCAGAGCATCTGTTTGGTCTTCAACGCCTTGGTTAATCGGTAGGATTACTCCTAAAGAATTTTCAGGGAAGGCACGTTTAATCAAATACGAAACAACTGCGGAATCAATCCCTCCACTGATTCCGACCAAAAGCCCATCAGCCCCTGCTTCTTTTGTCTTCATACGCAGCCAATCAGTCAAATACTCGATTCTCTCTTCCATGTTCATAAACTCCCTTCATTTTACAATCTAAAGATTGCTTTCCTTTAAAAGGGAGAACATAAACCTAAAGCTCACTTAAGAGAGTTATTAAAGTATTTGGCAGGATTATGGAAGACTCAATTTCAAGATGTTTCGGGGTTCGTTACTTGGGATGAGCTTCAGGGGTGGCCGGGAAGCTACTCGCTTTCCTGTGGGGGAGTGGTGAGCTTCCTCGGACTACGTCCTGCGGGATCTCACCTATCTCCTTTCTCCCACGGGAGTCTCGCAGCTTCCCAACCACCCCATTCCATACAGGAGAGAAACGAACCCACATACGCGAAGTAGCTTCTTGCAAAAGCACTGCTTTCCAGCTGGAAAACGCTGCTATAGCATGTGTAAGAATACATACATGCGCTGGCATTTACACCAACTTCTATAACAATGGTAAGCTGTTTATTCGGGAAGTGGTTTCGAGAGCCTTATTTGGCAAAGGGGCGGAGGGGAATGGCGAGACTCCTGCGGGAAAAAAGTGCATGGTGAGACCCCACAGGACGCAGTCCGAGGAGGCTCACCGCGCTCCCGCGGAAAGCGAGCTATTCCCCGCAGCCCCCGTCCACTCAACAAAAGTCTCGAAACTGAGTCTTCCACAACCGGGAGCGATAGTGAAATGTTAAATATGGATAGAGGGAAGCTTATAAACAAATGACTTTTCATTTATTCTGATTTAAGCAATAATGTAGGTTAGTGATCCTCTTGAAGGAGTGAAAGAAATGATCGAACAAGAAAAACATGTACTCGTTATTTTCCCGCATCCTGACGATGAAGCTTTCGGAGTTTCCGGGACCATTTCATCTTATATAAAACAAGGAACCCCCCTTACCTATGCGTGTCTCACGCTCGGAGAGATGGGGCGCAATCTTGGAAAACCTACGTTCGCAACGAGAGAGTCCCTGCCTGAAATCAGAAGGAAAGAATTGATTAAAGCTTCGGAAGCGATGGGCATTGAAGACCTTCGCATGATGGGACTGAGAGATAAGACGCTTGAATTTGAAGATGATGGTGAAATGAAAGCTATGGTCCGCCATTTAGTTGATGAACTTCAACCCTCTTTGGTCATCAGTTTTTATCCTGGATTTGCCGTCCATCCCGATCATGAAGCGACTGCGCGGGCAGTAGTGAGGGCTTTGAGGGAAATCGATGAAAAAGATCGACCAAAGTTTCACGCTGTAGCTTTTGCTAATGATACGGAAGAGAACTTGGGCCAGCCTGATGTCATCAATGACATCCGTTCCGTTCAAAACGAAAAATTAGCAGCGATGCGCGCCCATATCTCACAAACCGCACGAATGCTTGAAATGCTCGAAGAGGGCATCAAGGTCAATGACCCCGAAGCATTGAAATGGGTAACAGACGAACGTTTTTACACGTATGATTGGAATAACGACAATGTCGAGTAGAGGGCAGCTTTAAAAAGCTCCCCTCTTTTTTTGTTAAATCATCAAGTATTGTCACAAGATAGTCTAAAATCAAGCAAGAATGTCAAAGCTTTAGATGATATCCTGATTGTAGGTGTTCACTTTCAAAACTCCAATACACAGATAAAGGAGATACCTAATGAAAAAAGTATTCTTATTCATTATTTTATTACTTGTGGTAAGTGCTTGTTCCGCAAACAATGACGAGCAGGACTCCTCATCAGCGGAGGAAAGTAACAAAGCAGCTGAAGTTCCTGAAGTACAAGTAGAATTTGAGCATGAACCACTTCCTGTAAACAAAGAAACGACCATTCAAGCATCTGTCACCCAAGGCGGAGAACCTGTTCCGGATGCAGAATATGTAAAATTCGAAATTTGGAACAGTGAAGATGGACAGGATTCATCTGAAACGTTCGAAGCAAATCATACAGAAAGCGGAGTGTACACGATTACTCATAGCTTTTCTAAAGAAGGTACGTATCAGGTGATTGCTCATACTCAGGTAGATGACCTTCATACGATGCCTCAAAACGAGGTGGCCGTTGGGCAGCAAGCTGAAGCCAGTGGACACGAACATGAAGATAGTAGCGGAAAGTTCATGGTCCACTTGATGACAGAGCAAACCTTTAAGGCTGGAGAAGCTTCGACACTGACTACACATATCAACCACATGGAAGAACCTTTTTCTGAAGCGCTTGTGCGCTACGAAATCAGCTCGGATCAAATGGAAAAACACATGTATATCGATGCTGAAGAAAAGGAACCCGGGGAGTACACAGCGAACTATACGTTCCCTGAATCTGGTTCCTACACCATCAATATTCATTATGAGAAACCAGCCGAGGACATTCACGGACACCAGAAAGAGGACATCGAAGTTATTCAGTAAATAACAAAAAGCCCGGCGCATACCGATATGCGCCGGGCTTTTCTATTGAGTCATTATACTTCTGTGTTTTGAAGCTTCTTCTTCTTCGCCATTTTCTCACGTTCGTTCTTATTCAAGTACTTTTTACGAAGACGAACATTTTCAGGCGTTACTTCGCAATATTCATCATCATCAAGATACTCAATGGCTTCTTCCAGCGTCATTTGGCGAGTTTTCTTGATTGTGTTCGTTGTATCTTTGTTCGCTGAACGGATATTAGTCAAGTGCTTCTCTTTCGTGATGTTGACGGTAAGATCGTTTTCACGGTTGTGTTCACCGACGATCATTCCTTCATACACTTCAGTACCAGGTTCAACGAAAATGGTTCCACGATCTTCAAGGTTCATGATTCCATAAGTGGATGCTTTTCCTTTATCAAGGGATACAAGAACACCTTCACGACGGCCGCCGACTTGACCTTTTACAAGTGGCGCATAGCCATCAAAGGTATGGTTCAAAATTCCATAACCACGTGTCTGTGTCATGAACTCTGTCGAATATCCAATCAGTCCACGAGATGGAACAAGGAACTCGAGACGTACTTGGCCATTACCATCGTTGACCATGTCCTGCATTTCACCTTTGCGGTAACCAATGGATTCCATAACCGCACCTTGGTATTCTTCAGGTGTATCAATTTGAACACGTTCTACCGGTTCACACGTTTGTCCATCGATTTCTTTCAGGATTACCTTCGGCTTGGAAAGTTGAAGCTCATACCCTTCACGACGCATATTTTCCACCAGGATGGAAAGGTGAAGTTCACCACGTCCTGAAACCGTAAAGGCATCCGGAGAATCTGTTGGATCGACACGCAGGCTGACATCTGTCTCAAGTTGTGTCATCAAACGCTCTTCAATTTGACGGGACGTTACATACTTTCCTTCTCGACCAGCAAACGGACTGTTGTTGACAAGGAACGTCATTTGTAGTGTCGGTTCGTCAATACGAGGGATTTCCATCGCATTCTGGTGTTCAGGCAGACAGACCGTTTCTCCGACGTTAATATCTTCCAAGCCAGCCAGGGCGATAATATCTCCCGCTTTTGCTTCTTCAATTTCAACACGTTTCAAACCAATGAAACCGAACAACTTGGAAACACGGAAGTTCTTCACTGATCCATCCTTCTTCATTAAGGATACTTGCTGACCTACTTTAATTGAGCCATTAAAGACACGCCCAACTCCGATACGGCCAAGATAATCATTGTAATCAAGCAACGTCACTTGGAATTGTAATGGTTCTTCTTTTGTATCTACAGGTGCTGGAATGTTGTTCATGATCAATTTGAAAATTGGATCCATTGTTTCCTGCTGATCCTCTGGTTCATCTCCAGAAGTTCCGTTTAATGCAGAAGCATAAACGACAGGGAATTCCAACTGCTCATCATCAGCGCCAAGCTCGATGAACAGATCGAGAACTTCATCGACAACCTCATCCGGGCGAGCATTCGGGCGGTCGATTTTATTCAATACGACAACAGGTGTCAATTTTTGTTCCAATGCTTTTTTCAACACAAAACGTGTTTGAGGCATACAGCCTTCATAAGCATCGACAACAAGAAGTACACCGTCAACCATCTTAAGAATACGTTCTACTTCTCCACCGAAGTCAGCGTGACCCGGGGTATCAAGAATATTTATACGCGCATCATTATAATTGATGGCGGTATTTTTGGCTAAAATCGTGATTCCGCGTTCTTTTTCCAAATCATTAGAGTCCATGGCGCGCTCATCGACATGCTCATTATCACGGAAAGTTCCGGAATAGTGAAGCATTTGGTCGACCAATGTTGTTTTTCCGTGGTCAACGTGCGCGATGATCGCTATATTACGAATATCATCTCTGTGTTGCATGAAGCACACACCTCTTTCGTATCACAAATTATTCAACCCTTCTATTATAACATAGTTCTATTACCATAGATACCAGCTTTACATATCGTTAACATCAGAAGGTTAAGGACATCCTCTCAAACAGCCAGCAGCTCTGCTGTTACAGTCTTACACTCCATACCTCCCAAGCCTGACCCCCCATTTATTCCCAGGTGTACCAGGTACAACATAGAGGTGATTGCGTAAATGGTACTGGAAAGAGTACAATATAGGGCAGTTCGTACTTGGTACCAATATGTGCGATTAACGCCACGGGTATTCAGTAATTTAGGAAATTAGGTGTAGAAATGAAGACGAAACGTATGGGGGATTGGCTTGAGGTCATCATCCCTGATCAGTGGGACGGGTTTACAGTTGAAAAAATTCTGAAGAAGGAATGGAATGTACCAAGAAAGTTGATGCATAGTTTCCGTTCCAACAAAGAAGTGACTTTAAACAATGAGAGCCCTCATTGGAAGACAGCTAAAGTCAAGAGTGGTGACATTTTACGTGTCCGGCTTTTCCGCCCGCAACCACTTGAAGTGACCCCGACTTATATGGATATTGATGTCATTTACGAAGATGATCATATGCTGGTCGTCAATAAACCCGCAGGTGTGTTCACACATCCGAATACACCGCACGAACATGACACCCTTGTAAATGGAGTCGCCTTTTATTTTCAAATGAATGGCATTGAGTCCACGCCAAAATATGTCCACCGCCTGGACCGGGATACGTCGGGGGCCATCCTTTTTGCCAAGCATGATCTTGCTATTGCCATGCTGGGAAAAGAGTTGCAGGAGCGGAAAATTAAAAGAACGTATTTAGCATGGGCTCACGGAAAGCTGAAGCCGCGTCGTGGAAAAATCGAACAACCAATCGGAAAAGACCGTCATCATCCTGTAAGAAGACGCGTCTCACAAGGTGGCCAACATGCAGAAACACATTACGAAGTTCTTTCATATAATTCCACCCACGATGCTTCCCTTGTGAAATTACAATTACAAACTGGCAGAACCCATCAAATCCGCGTTCATCTCAGTCATATCGGACACCCGCTCCTAGGGGACGAAATGTACGGAGGAAAAGGAAGCATCGATTACAAACAGGCTCTGCATGCTGCGAGGCTCACGCTGATTCACCCTTTCACAGAAAAGGAAATCCAGTGTTTGGCCATGCCTGCAAAAGATTCGCCATTATTTACAGATGAACAAGTAAAGTCTTTAGACCAATCATCCTCTTCATAAGAGAAGCCGCCCCAGTGTAGGGAGCGGCTTCTTTTCATTTGATCGAATCATAAAGTTCGTCATATCTCTTAGCACAGGAAAGGTCAAGTTCGGTTAGTCCCTTCGCATTCCAGGAGGTCAGCTTAAGTGTAACCATTTTATAATCGATGCTTATGAATGGATGGTGTTGAATGTCCTCGGAATACTCAGCGATATGATTGACGAACTGGACGCCCGTCAGGAATTCTTGAAAACGGTACCGCTTAACAATGAACTTTTCATCCGTAAGCTTCCAACCGTCTAACTGGGAAACTCGGCGTTCCTTTTCTTCTTCAGGGATCAACTTTTGTTCCATTGTTCACTCCTCCTTTTAATCAGACCAAATCCATGAATGACTCAAGGTCAGATAGGCATAATTCCAATGCATGCACCCAAAAATCTTTCTTTTCTAAATCTACATCCAAATGTTTCTTCGCAAGCTCTTCCACGGTCATCCTCCCTGTGTCCTGCAGCAAGGCAATATAGCGGTCTTCAAACGTTGGCCCGACTTCAAGGGCTTTGGCGTAGATTCCCATGCTGAACAGATAACCAAAGGTGTATGGAAAGTTATAGAAAGGGACATCCGTAATGTGGAAATGCAACTTGGAAGCCCAGAATGTCGGATCATACTCCTCTAACGTTTGTACGTAGGCTTCTTGTTGAGCCTCTGTCATCAACTCGTTCAGCCTTTCCGTTGAAACGACTCCCTGCCTGCGTTCATCATAAAAACGTGTTTCAAACAAGAACCTGGCATGAATATTCATGAAAAAGGCTACACTACGCTGAACTTTATCCTCCAAAAGCACAAGTTTTTCAGCCTCCGTAGCGGCCTCTTTAACGGCCGCATCTGCAACAATCATCTCTGCAAACGTCGAGGCCGTTTCAGCAACGTTCATCGCATACCCTTGATTCAACTCAGGTAATTCATCCATCACATACTGATGATAGGCATGACCAAGTTCATGTGCCAGTGTCGCTACACTGGAAGGACTGCCTGAATACGTCATGAAGATTCTTGTTTCCCCGCTGTCCGGGAAGCTTGTGCAAAACCCACCTGGTTGTTTTCCAGGACGGTCCTCTGCTTCAATCCACCTTTTCTCAAAAGCCATTTCAGCAAAATCCGCCATTTTGGGACTGAACTTCCTGAATTGCTGGATGATAAACTCCGCCCCTTCTTGAAAGCTCATTTTCTGATCGGCCTCTCCAATCGGTGCTTCTACATCGTAAAAGCTCAATTGTTCAAGCCCCAACTTTTCTGCTTTCTTCTTCAAATAGGGCACGTAATGCTTTTTATATTCCGTAATCGTCTCCCACATGGCATCCAACGTCTTCTGGCTCATCCGATTGTAGTCGAGCGGTTCTTTCAATACATTTTCCCAATGGCGGTGCTTATAGGTCTGGAGCCTGAAACCTGACAAGTGATTCAACGTCTCTGTGAACAGATCCGAAACCTCTCCCCATGTATCCTGTAGTTTATCAAACACTTCCTTTCTCACCGAACGGTCTGGGTTATCCAATTGATTAGATGCTTGTCCCACAGATAACTTTTCCCCATTCATCTCAATGGATAACTTCGCTACAAGGGCATCGTACATTTGTCCCCATGCATGATAACCATCCACGCCTAAGTCATTGATGAGAGATTCTTTTCCGACTTCTAATTTGTCCTTTGCAAGAGAACGTCTCTCATTCAAAACAAAAGAAATCGCTTTAAAAGGAGCCTGATTCAATAAGGATTTCCAAACATCATCATCCACCTGAACAAACACCTGGTCCATTTCAGTTAATGCATTACCTAAGCGTGCACCCAGTTCACTTCTTTTCGATTGCCACATACTCGCTTTTTTATCATGAACATTTTGTGCACTTAAACAGCTTACAAATGCGCCAAATTCACTTAATTGCTTTGTCACCATTTGCACAATTTCTACAATCTTGTTGAGATCCTCTGTTTGGTCTGTATTTTTGGGAGGTGTAAACGTACGAATGGATGCTTCCAAATCATCCATCAGGTGTTCGGTTTTCCTCACATACTCTTTCATCTCTTCCGAATCACTACCTCCATGGAAAATGGAGTCTAAATCCCAAGTCATTTCATATGTTCCCATTATGACTTCCCCTCTCTTTTATGTAGATTCTTCCACCAAGAAAACCTCTTCCATTATATCAGAATTTTCAAACCTCCTCTTATATCGCCTTTTTCCCACTGCCCTCGTATTTTGTCACATTTGGTTGAAATGTTTTTGATATGTTATTGTAATATAAATGAAACCTTTCTGACTATTCAATCGTCTTATTAAGTAGAATGTTTTAAAACTAGTCCGCTCCGTTTTTAATTCCAGTCATTCGAAAGGGGATCACAATTATGAAAAAAAGAATTGAATACGATGCCACAGAAATCGCAAGTGTTGCAGGAGGATCGACTCTTCTAACCCTCCTCCTCTATCTGACCATCTATATATTATAATCACGCAAAAAGCTCCCTTATTATGGGAGCTTTTTTATTTCCCTTTTCTTCATATAAGCTCCCAATACTTGAAGACTCAGTTTCGAGACTTTTGTTGAGTGAATGGGGTGGTTGGGAAGCTGCGAGACTCCCGTGGGAGAAGGAGGTAGGCGAGATCCCGCAGGACGCAGTCCGAGGAAGCTCGGCGCTCCCCCACAGGAAAGCGAGTAGCTTCCCAGCCACCCTTGACTCTGAATACGGCAAACGAATCCCTGTTATCTCCAAACTGAGTCTTCAAGAATCCTGCCATATTGTTGAATAACTTTGCTTTATGTTTAACCTCTATGGTTAGTTTTCTAGGGAAATTCTCATTATAATAGAAAATAGTCGATTAAAATAAGGAGGGTTCCTTTTGTTTCAAGACCATCACGGTTATCAGCGAATGCTGCAGCCAGACCAAATCACATTCGGCTTGACCATCCCCATCGAAAACTATGACCAGTCCCCTCCAGAGATGAAGAACCAAATTCAAATGGCACAACTAGCTGAAGGTTTAAACTTTCATTCTCTTTGGTTCCAGGACGTGCTATTAGAAGACCCGACTTTTGAAGACCCAGCAACAGGGCAGATTTTTGACAGTTTAATTTATTTAACCTACGTGGCGGCCCATACGCAAAAAATCAATTTAGGTACAGCAGCCCTTGTCATGCCGCTTCGCCATCCGTTAAGGACAGCAAAAGAAGTGGCAAGTATTGAAAAACTTTTCCCTGAAAGACTGATGTTCGGAATTTCATCCGGAGATCGCAGGAAGGACTTTGAAGGATTGAATATCCCCATTATGGAGCGAAGTGAGTGGTTCAGGGAAGCATTCCATTTCTTCAATGAAGCGATTTATAATGAATTCCCTGAGGTTCGCTCTTCTTTTGGCACCATGAATCGTTCAAATATCGTACCAAAGCCTGAAAAGCGGATCCCGACTTTTATGACAGGCTATTGTCAACAGACACTGGATTGGGTTGCTGAACATGGAGATGGATGGATGTTTTACCCACAACGTCCAGCTCAACAGAAAGAAACTATCTTTCAGTACAGGGAGAAAGTGAAGCATTTCCATGGCGAATCCGCATTCCGTCCCTTCTTTATGCCACTTCCTTTGCAGCTCGAAGAAAACCCAGATGCTCCTACTGAAAAAATACCTGCCGGATATAAAGTTGGAAGAAATGGGTTGAAAGATCTGATTGAGCAGTATCGTTCCATCGGCGTTAATCATTTAATGTTCGGTCTTTCCAAAAACAAAAGACCAGTGAAGGAAGTGGTGCAGGAGCTTGGGGAAGAAGTCCTCCCTCCATTTAAAATAAAATGATAACAAAAGGAAGGAGATATTGATTTGCCTAAACCGGAAATTTTGCTCGTAGGAACTTTTCACATGTCCATGAACCCTGAAATGGTCAATGATCAACAAGAGGAAATTCGCGAAATCGTTCATTCACTAAAAAAATTCAAGCCGACGAAAATCGCCGTTGAAAAACCTTTCTTAATAGAGGAAGAAATGGAGCGTAAATATAAAGCCTTTAGAAATAATACCCTTACGCCCACTTACGATGAAGTCGAACAATTTGCCTTTCGACTTGCCAATGAAATGGACTTGCCATCCGTTTATCCGATAGACGAAATGGTGGATATGTCCAAGCCGTCACTAAACCAGGTCTTTGAATGGGCCAAAGAACACCAACCTTCTTTGTTCAAAGAAATCATGGAAGTTCAAAACAAACTCAAGTCGATGGAAAACAATAAAACCATAAGAAATATCTTACATTACCTCAATGATTCAGACTATAGTAAAGAGCTTCAGAGGATCTATATGAAGTTGGCACGTGTCGGGGACAGGCAACATCAAGTCGGTGTTCAATGGCTAAAGCAGTGGCATCATCGTGATTTGGCGATATCCGCAAACATCTCAAGAATCGCAGAAAAAGGCGACCGCATCCTCGTTTTCATCGGCGGGGACCACCTTCACCTTCTACAACAATTCTTAACAGATAGCGGAGATTATAAGGTTTTGTCTGCCAAACCGTACCTACCTCAATAATGTTCATTGCTAGTTCAAACAAAAAAGAGGTTTTCCCCAGTGTGGGAAAACCTCTTTTTTCATTAATCTCGATCTGGTTTATCTTCCAGGGCTTCAAGAGCCGAGCGTTTTTTCTTCTTCTTGCGATTTTTCCAACGTTTAATATGAATCGTACTCGGTTCATAATCATCAGATTCTCGAATATCTGTGTTGGAGGCTTTCATGAACGACCATGCAAGTAAGAACATAATCACAATCAGCGGGAATCCACCGACGATACTTGCTGTCTGCAAAGTATCTAATCCTCCGAGGAACATAAGCGCAAGCGGCATTAAGCACAAGGCGAAGGCCCAGAACAAACGGTTCCAACGTAAAGGTTCTCCTTCCACATTCTTCTGTACGACTGAAGCAAGAATGTAAGAAGAGGAATCGAAAGTCGTTGCAAGGAAAATGATTGCTAGAATGGTAAAGATTAATACCATGAATTTCGCTAACGGAAGTTGGTTGATGATTTCAATTATGGTCGCAGGGGCACCATTCGCATCCATAAATGCAATAGCATCAAACTGACCTGTTAACTGCATGTACAGACCGAAGTTCCCCATGATCCCGAAGAAAAGCACACAACCGATCGTTCCGTAAACCATTGTTCCAAGTACCATTTGACGGATGGTCCGCCCTCTGGAAATACGTGCAACAAACAAACCGACAAACGGAGCATACACAAGCCACCAAGCCCAGTAAAAAATAGTCCAATACTCTGGGAAGCTTGTTTTTTCAAATTGACCCAAGTTTCCAAACGGCTCCATCCAAGTCGCCATCTTGAAGAAATTATCCGCCAGTATCCCCAACGCGTTGAATGTAGTCTCACTGATGAATCGGGTCGGTCCAAATATGAAGATAAAGGCCAGCAAAAAGATCGACAGCCACAAGTTCACATCACTGAGCACTTTAATCCCTCGTTTAAGCCCTGAATACGAGCTAATCGCGAAGATCAATGTACACAATAACATAATGACTGTTTTAAGACCTAAATTGGCCGGTATACCAGTCAAACTATTAATTCCTTGAGCAATCATTGGTGTACCGAGAGCAAGCGTCGTTCCTGCCCCTCCCAAAAGTCCGAACATGAATAACACATCAATGATGTTTCCAAGAGGACCGTCAACAGAATCACCTAATACAGGTCGGACAGCCTCACTAACTTTAAGTACAGGTTTTTTTCGAACGTAGTAGAAATAAGCAATCGGGAGGGCCGGCAATGTGTAAATCGCCCAAGCAATCGGGCCCCAGTGGAACATTCCATAGGCTGATGCCCATTGGATCGCCTCTTTGGATCCAGCTTCTACGCCAAACGGCGGTCCTTGGTAATAATACGCCCATTCAATAACTGCCCAGTATAAAATACTGGAACCGATGCCGGCGGCAAATAGCATCGCTGCCCACGAGAACGTATTGAACTCAGGCTTTTCCCCTTCATCCCCTAGTTTAATCGATCCATTTTTACTAAAAGCAACATAAACAAGGAAAGCGAAAATAACAAAGCCCATAATCATATAAAGGACACCAAAGTTTTCCGTCATGAACGTATTTGCTTGTGATACAACCTCTTTACCGGCTTCTGGGAAGATGATCAGTGGTAACGTGACACCGAGCAACAACACCAGAGCGCCGATAAACGTTGGCCAATCAATTAATTTTGTTTTCAAATGACATACATCCTTTCCACTTCTTCATGATTTAGTTTGTTCTGCATGAGGTAATTCATTCAACTTTGGGAGGTTATGTACCGGAGGAAAACACGAGCTTCATTCTAACAAGTGTAAATACAGAAGGCAAATGGGGATGTATGGTTTATACCCTATCCAGGAAAAAAATAACGCGATTTTTGTCGTTGTTTGACAAAAGGAAGGAAAAGATGGAAAGTAAAAAGAAATATATTCTGGAGATGAGGTGGGAGAATCATGTCTGAACAGAAGAAAAAGTGGGAGGATCGCTTAAATCCTTTATACTTCCCACTCTTCACAGCCATTCCAGTGGAAGGTTGGCTTACATTCAAACCTTCCCCCTTTTCCGACGTTGATATTACGTTATATATCATTGGTGTGCTCTTTTTAGTTTTTGCAGGAACCGTCGAAACAAACAGTGAAGAAGGAAAACACAGAGCCCTCGGTTACATTTACTTAGTATCCGCGTTGCTATTCGGGAGTACTGGGCTGTTCAAATGGCTCACTTAATTTTTATATAAAAAACAACCAGGGAAGAATCATAGGAACCAATATGATTATCGTTACAATTAACCAAGCGCTTGGATTATCACTAGTTAGTTGTTTGCGATAAGACATTCCCCACGCTAAAAATAACAAAGCCGTCATCATAATACTTCGTAAATGAAATTCTCCATCTTTATTGTTCATGAAAATATATACAGCACCTTCGGCTACAATCAGAATTCCGACGATGATATTAAAAATATGCGTAAACCATTTATTCATGGATTAGGTACCTCCTTAGCATTCTCTATTATCTTTATCCTTTCCAAGTATATTACAACCTCATCCATAAGGAAAAGAACAAAACAATTCACTCTCTTCTCCCCACTTTATTTCGAGACTTTTGTTGAGTAGATGGGGGCTGCGGGGGATGACTCGCTTTCCGACCACCCCTGACTCCTAATATGGCAAACGAACCCCGGTTATCTCCACAATCGGGAGCTATTGTGGAGGTTGGAGAAATAAAAAAAGCCAGTTGGAACGGCCGTTCCAACTGGCTAGAGTGTTTCGATTAATCCCTTAAGATCCTTAGTCATTTCATACATTTTCCCACTTTCACGAAGGATTTCCCAATAACCTTCGTAGAAATACACTTCCAATAAGGTATCACCTTCGCACGAAAGCTTAAGTGCCCCTTCCACTTCTGAGGTTGCAGATGATTCCTGCATAGGCGGGCTGTTCTTCATTTCTTCCAGGAACCTGCGGACTGCCTTTTCCCGCTCCAGTTTGTATGCTTTTCTTTCTGTTTCTAAATCGTAGTAGGTAATCGTGACAGGTCTTTCATATTCACTCCAATGATAGGGTGTAATATCATCTTGGGTGAAGGCTATTGGATTGAAAAAATACCTTTGATCGACGTATATGTAGGTACAAAACACGACAATTATAAGTCCACCAAAAATAATTAGTTTTTTTCCCATTCTTCCACCTCTTCACAAGTTCCATCCAAGTGCTTCTACATTTTATACGAATAAAAAGAGGGGAAGGTTTCATTTTTCCCAAAATACTTCCTGTTTTTTCAAAAAGAAAAAAGGCGGAATCCATTTTCCGCCTTTTTCTCTCTTATAGTTTCGGATAACCTAAAACTGTTTTCACTTCTAAATATTCTTCGATACCATAATCGCCCCATTCTCTTCCTATACCTGACTGTTTATATCCACCAAATGGTGCGGCGAAGTCTGCTTCCGCATCATTGATTTTCACTCGACCCGCTCGGATGCTGGATGCAACCTTGGCTAGTGTCTGTTCATCTTCACCGAAGACATAACCTGCAAGTCCATATTTAATATCATTGGAAAGTTGGATGGCTTCTTCAATCGTGTCATAGGTGATCACACAGGTGACTGGACCAAATATCTCTTCTTGTGCGATGACCATATCGTTATTCACATCTGTGAATACTGTAGGTTTGGCATAATAGCCTTTATCTAATCCATCAGGCTTCCCTGTTCCTCCTACCAGAAGAGTGGCTCCTTCTTCCTGTCCTTTTTCAATATAAGATTGAACGGTGTCCCATTGCTTTTGTGAAACCAATGGACCGATATGATTATCTCCTTGTGGATCCCCAACAGGGAATTCAGGGAGCACTTTTTTAATGGCCTCTTCAAAAGAATCTTTCATTGAGGAAGGCACCAATACTCTTGTGGCAGCTGAACAAACCTGCCCACTGTTGGTTGCGATGTGACTGACAGCCGCTCTAGCCGCTTTTTCAACATCAGCGTCTTCAAGCACGACTAACGGAGATTTCCCTCCAAGTTCCAGGGCGACGTTAGCAATGCGTTCAGACGCGTTTTCCATAATTTTTTGACCTACAGCACCAGAACCTGTAAATGATACAAAGTCGATATCTGGATGTGAACTGATGCCATCACCGATAACGGAACCTGATCCATTCACTAAGTTGAAAGCACCTTTAGGTACGCCGACCTTATCAAATATTTCAGTTAAAATGATGGCCGCAAAAGGTGTCAATTCTGCTGGTTTCGCAATCACGGGGCTTCCTGAAGCAAAAGCACTGGCGATTTTTGTTGATATTTGGTTTGTCGGAAAATTCCATGGGGTAATCAAGCCACTGACACCGACTGAATCCTTCATGACCGTATGGCCTCCGCGATCTTCAATGAATGAAAAATCTCTTAATGATTCTGCCGCTTGTGAAAAATGATTATATCCCATCATGTAATGTACGTTTTCTGAGATGGATTTTGGTGAACCCAACTCTTCCGTAATCGTCTCAATAATTTCTTCTTTCCGGTTCTCATATTCAGCAGCTATGTCTTCTAGCAATTTTATTCTTTCTTCTTTAGAGGTTTGAGAGAAAGATGGAAAAGCATCACGGGCCGCCTGGACCGCTTTATCCAAATCCTCTTTCGTTCCAAGACTAATGGTACCGATCACTTCTTCTGTTGCAGGGTTGATCACGTCTTCTGTTTCATTTCCTGTAGATTCTACCCATTCACCGTTTATATAATGCTTTAAATAGTTACGCATTTTCATTTCTCCTTTATAGAAAGAAAATTTTATTATACTTGCTACATGGAGAATGTATCCGAATTCTCCCATTTCGAAACATGATCCAACTTTCCAAACGGCTTTCACTCGACTATAATGGGAAGAATAAAAAGGAAGGATGAGTGTTGATGACTTCGACCAACCAACAAATTCAACATTACTTAACCAAGAATGAAGATAAAGCCCGCTTGCTCGTCAGTTGTCCCGATAAGCCAGGAATCGTTTCCAGCATCTCAACATTCCTCTACGAACACGGGGCAAACATTGTGGAATCGAATCAATTTACGACAGATCATGAAGAAGGGACCTTTTTCCTACGCATCGTATTCGCTGCAGAAAATATGAAGTCCAAAGAAAAAACAATGAAAGCAGACTTCCATTCCCTTGCAGAACAATTCGAAATGACCTGGCGAATGACTTTCCTACACGAATTGAAACGCACGGCTGTTTTTGTATCCAAGGAGCTTCATTGCCTGCGTGAGCTCTTATACGAATGGGAGAGCGGTGACCTCGTGACGGACATTTCGCTTGTCATCAGTAACCATGAATCAGCGAGAGAAATTGTCGAGTCTTTTGGCATCCCTTTTTATTACATTCCTGCAAATAAAGAGATTCGAGAAGAGGTAGAAGAGAAACAGTTGGATTTGTTAGAAGAATACAATATCGATTTAATTATCTTAGCCAGGTACATGCAAATCCTCACTCCTAAGTTTGTAGACAGGCATCCATCCAAGATTATTAACATTCACCATTCCTTCTTGCCCGCATTCATTGGTGCCAACCCGCACAAACGGGCCTACAAACGTGGAGTGAAGTTGATTGGTGCCACCTCCCATTATGTTACAGACGACCTCGACGAAGGACCAATCATTGAACAAGATGTTATTAGAGTAGACCATAGGAACAGTGTAAATGATCTAAAGAAGAAAGGACGCCTAATCGAACGCAGTGTCCTAAACAGAGCCGTCAAATGGGCCCTTGAAGATCGTGTCATCGTTCATAAAAATAAAACCATCGTTTTATAATGGTTTACCTAAGAAAGGACCTGACTGGTTACGTCAGGTCCTTTCTTCTGAGAGAGAAATGGATAGGCAAGTCACCGGTTTTCCCACATAAAATGGTATAACCATTTTAAACGGGGGGATAGGAATGATTCACATCGTAAAAACAGGTGAAACATTAGCACAAATTTCAAGAGATTATCGTACGCCGTTAAGAGATATCCTGGCAGCAAACCAAATCGCAAACCCGAATATGATTTTTCCCGGGCAACAAATCAGTATCCCAGGTTTTCCGAATCCAGATACAATTCCATACAGGATTGATGTATCCACTACCAAAAGACGATTACGTTTATACAAAAATGGTTCGCTGGAAAAAGAATTTCCTATTGCCGTGGGACGCATTCTCTCAGCGACTCCTGTAGGAAACTTCTTCATCATTAACAAAGCTCCCAATCCAGGTGGGCCTTATGGAACGATGTGGATGAGTTTATCCAAACAGTATTATGGCATTCATGGGACCAACAATCCTTCCTCTATCGGAAAGGCAGTCTCCAAAGGTTGTATCCGCATGTTTAATAAAGACGTAGAAGAGTTAGCAAGGATCATCCCGTTGGGAACTCCGGTTACGATTCAACCTTAAGTGGAATAAAAAAGGCGGTGGACATCCATCGCCTTTTTTACTCCAACTCCGCTCGACTTGTCACCTTTACTCCTTTTAAAGCTTGTGTAGCAAGTCGATCTGCCTCTCCGTTATCTTTCCTCGAAATCACTTCAAAGGAAGGGGTAATTCCCATCTGCTTTAATTTTTCATCAATACGGTCCGCCCAATTATTTAAAGTCTCTTCCATCGTGGGCCATTCATCATTCAGTTGATTGATTACAACTTGAGAGTCTCCTACGAACCGAATGGGAATATGATGAACCCCCATAAAATCCAATTCCTGAATGGCTAAATGTAAGGCCGCGTACTCCGCCTCATTATTTGTACCTAACTCATCAACGAGAGCATTCGTTCGAAGACGCATAGCTTTCCCACTTTGAGTGTAATAAATGACACAACCAAGGCCTGCCTTACGCTCCTTTATTTCGTAACCGCCATCAAAATAAACGGTGATATCATGAGGTTCTGTTTCCAGATCATTCAAATATTTTTGTAAATCCTTCCGCTTCCATGTCGTATCATAGTCGTCGATAAAGGTAATTGATTTGGCCCGTCCCGTCTTTTCCAAGTCCTCTGTTATTAACAAAGCTTGCCCGATCGTCATCTCTTCTGACCTAAAAAAAGCTTCTGTTTTCTTTGGGGTTTTATATGTAACTTCCAGTCTGATTTTCACCCACACTCCACCCTCCTTAAGAGTTTTCCCATGTCTTTATTATGGTCTAAACATCTAAGATTATTTTAGTCGAGTCGTTTATAAAACCCTGTCGCTCTTCCCTCAAATCCAAAGGAATGATAGATCTCATGAGCCTTCTTTCTTTCTGCTCTATTTCCACTATTCAACATGATCGTTTTAGCCCCTTTAGTGAGAGCCCATTCCCCGGCTTTTTCCATGAGCATTTTCCCTATCCCTTTTCCTTGTTCCGTTTCACGCACAACAAAAGCGATGATCCGTACGTGCGGGTCATCCGTATGGTACGCTTCACTAAATGTCATCCCGATCATGCCAAGCAATTCGTCATTCGCCTCATAGACGAAGGTTTGGTAGTGTTCTTGTGGTAATATACTTTGTAATCTGTTTTTTATCTGTTCTTTACTTGATGGATAACCGAGGGCATCCATTAAAGGAACGAACCCTTCTGCATCTTCAAGCTTTACACTCCGAATCATATGCCCCTCCTAACTGATCTTACTGAAATTTCCTTTTCAGCATAACAAACCTGAAGGCCTTTCTCGACCTTCAGGTTTGTTATGTTTCCCCTATTTCATAACGTTCTCTTTTTGACGAAGCTCCACTCTTCGTATTTTTCCGGAAGTCGTCTTCGGCAATTCTTGAATGAATTCCACTTTTCGAGGATATTTATAAGGCGCCGTCAATTCCTTCACATGATTTTGAAGATCGGAAACCAACTCGTCGTTTCCTTCAAATCCTTTTTGAAGAACAATGTAGGCCTTTACAATGTTTCCGCGAACTTCATCCGGGCTTGCAACGACTGCACATTCTTGAACAGCTTCATGTTTGACAAGCGCATCTTCTACCTCAAACGGCCCGATGGTATAACCGGAACTAATGATGATATCATCACTTCTTCCTTCAAACCAAAAGTAACCTTCTTCGTCCTTTTTTGCTTGATCGCCAGTTACGTAATAGTTTCCTCGATGGGACATCTTCGTACGTTCAGGATCTTTATAGTACTCTTTGAACAAAGCCGGTGTATCGAGGTGGACGGCTATGTCTCCTACCTCACCCGCATCCACAGGCGTACCCATTTCATCGATGATTTCGACCTGATTACCAGGTGTTGGCTGTCCCATCGATCCAGGGCGTACTTCCATATCCTTCATAATTCCAACGAGTAACGTATTTTCTGTCTGGCCGTAACCATCTCGTACTGTTACATTATAATGTTTTTGGAAAGTATCGATGACCTCACGATTTAAAGGTTCCCCTGCCGATACCGCGCTGTGCAAACCCTCTAATTTATAATCAGATAAATTGTCTACTTTGGCCATCAAACGATATTCTGTTGGTGTACAACAAAGAACATTCACATCATGCTTATCCATCAAGTTTAAATATTTTTTAGGATCAAATTTCCCTTGATAAATCAGACCTTGAGCCCCTGTTCCGAGTACAGAAAGGAAAGGACTCCATATCCACTTCTGCCATCCGGGTCCCGCTGTCGCCCAAACTGTATCTCCATCTTGAATCGCCAGCCATTTATCGGCAGCCGTCTTCAAGTGGGCATACCCCCATCCATGCGTATGAACAACACCTTTCGGGTTACCCGTCGTACCAGATGTGTAAGAAAGAAACGCCATATCATCTCTTGAAGTATCCGCGAGGGGCAATTCCTCACTGTGGTCATCCATGAGAGAATCAAGATCACGCCATTTTTCTTTCGCCCCACCTACAGAAAAAGTGATTAAATCATCAAATTCATTAACGCCGTGGAATTGGTCTGTATAAGGATAATAGCTGACGACACCACTCACTTCTCCATGTGAAATTCTATACTGCAAATCCTTGGTCCTCAGCATTTCAGAACTTGGAATAACGACAAGTCCTACTTTAAGAGCCGCAATATACACTTGATAAGCTTCAATCAAGCGAGGAATCATGACGAGTACTTTGTCCCCCTGCTTCAACCCTTGTTCAAGGAAAGCGTTTCCAATTCTGTTCGCATTATTCATTAACTCTTGGTATGTAACTTCTTTCTGATCGCCTTGTTCGTTCAACCATAACAAAGCTTTTCTTCCCGTTTCATTTGCGTACTTCTCCATTTCAGAGACGACATTGTACTTTTCAGGAGCAATCAGTTCTTCTCTTTTCATATAGCGGCCTCCTTTTTAATGAGCGACTGTTCAGTTTGTCCATTTCTATTATAGCAATTTTTCTTAATATTTCAAATAATGACTCACAAATAATCATACCACTAACCCTCCCGTTTGTGGAAGACTCAGTTTCGAGATAACCGGGGTTCGTTTGCCGTATTTGGAGTCAGGGGTTGTTGGGAAGCCACTCGCTTTCCTGTGGGGGAGCGCCGAGCTTCCTCAGGCTATCGCCTTGCGGGATCTCGCCTGTCTCCTTCTCCCACGGGAGTCTCGCAGCTTCCCAACCACCCCATTCCATGCATGGAGAAACAAACCCTTCTATCATGATGGTACGTCTTACTCCCCAATCAGAAACTGTTAAAAAGCGCTTTACATCAATCTTTCACCGTCGGAATGACCAATGGGGGGGGAGATTTAAATTATCTACTTCGTTTGAGCATACAAGCAGAAATTCTGAGAAGTGGTTTCGAGAGACTACACATGGTAAAGGGGCGGAGGGGAATGGGAAGACTCCTGCGGGAAAAAAGTGCATGGTGAGACCCCGCAGGACGCAGTTCGAGGAGGCTCACCGCGCTCCCGCGGAAAGCGAGCCATTCCCCGCAGCCCCCATCCACTCGACAAAAGTCTCGAAACTGAGTCTTCCACAACCCTGCCAATTAGTTGAATAAAGAGGAGTATTTGGGGGTATGGTACATATACTTGAATTGACAAATTATTTTAAGTTTTCATATAATACGTGTAAGCATAACAGGGAGTGATCAGCAGTGGAAGCTCGCCCCGTTCGCAAACAGCTTGGCCTTAGCAAGTACCAATTATTTCTCATATCCTCCATTATGGTCGTCGCATTCTTATCTGTATCCATGATTACGAAGAATTTCAATTATACGCTGGCTTCTTTGATCACAGTGGTTGTTATTAACCTCAGTATTTTACTAAGAACTGTACGCCTTCAAAGAAAAAGAGCCTTTAAATCCGGACTGTAAATGTCTGGATTAAAGGCTCTTTTTCTTTTCTTCTATCCTATCTTTTCTCTGACTTATAGACATATAATTCAAGCTTTCTTCCATATGCTGATCGATCAGCTGGAGCAAGCGTGACAAATCTTTATTTCTTAATGCTTCAAGCAATAATTCATGTTCTTTGAAGCGCTGCTTTTCGTACAGGTCTTCATCTACAAACACATCATACAACATAAGATATACATTGATTTGATTAAGGATTCGTTCAGTAAAGTCAATCAAAAACCTGTTTTTTGTTTTTAACGCAAGGGTCATATGAAATTGCTTGTTCACATCCAGGTACTCCAGAATATTTCGGGTTTCGTAAGTTTTTCTTTCATGTTCAATCCATTCTTCCAAATGTACGAAATCTTCTTCATTCATCTGATCATAAATTTGTTCAAGTGTCATTTTCTCTAAATGGCGCCTCATATCAAAGGCTTGTCTTATTTCTTCAAGCGTCGGTTCAACTACAAAGGCACCGCGATTGGAGTAGATTTTGACTAACCCTTCTTGTTCCAGCTTTTTCATCGCATTCCGGATAGGGGTTCGTGAAACTTGTAATTCTTTTCCGATCATGTTTTCAACAAGCTGAGTCCCTGGTGGTAGTTGGCGAAACATAATGTGGTTCTTCAAGTATTCGTATACGTCGGCCGTTCTGGATCGGCGCTCATTGAGCGTGTCTGTAAACGTACGGTTCTGGATGTTATCCCA
Source organism: Halobacillus trueperi (assembly GCF_003386945.1). NCBI lineage: Bacteria > Bacillati > Bacillota > Bacilli > Caryophanales > Bacillaceae > Halobacillus > Halobacillus trueperi. The sequence continues at coordinate 105,878 of NZ_QUAE01000010.1, forward strand.
CCTTTTATGCCAATCGTTTAAAGTTTTCACCGAGAATTTCATTCATCGAGTGAACCGTAATGAAAGCTTGTTCGTCTATCGCTGTCATATATTTTTTCAAACGTGTGTAGTCTTTGCGGCTTAGAATCGTTGTAATGACTTCTTTGTCTTCTTGATTAAAAGCTCCTTTTGCCTGGTGAATGGTAGCCCCTCGGCCGAGCTGATGGACGATGAAATAACGGACTTGTTCACTTTCACGACTGATAATGACGATCTCTTTATTGTCTTCAAATTGTTGCAACATGTAGTCGATAACTAGACCATTCAAAATGACACCGAAAAACGCGTACATTCCGACGGTTGGTCCGAATAGGAAGATGGACGATGTTGCAATTGCAATATCAGAGAATAAGACACCTTTTCCAACTTCAATGGAAAAGAATTTATTCAGGATCATAGCGAGGATATCTGTTCCGCCGGTAGAGGCTCCCTGATGAAAAACAAGTGCCATTCCTGATGCCGCGATAATTTGGCCGATAATCAATTGGATGAGAAGGTCATTACTTAAAGCTTCCTGCATCGGGAAAAATGCTTCCAGCCCCCATACCATAAAGGACAAAGCAAAACTTGCATAAATGGTCTTGAGACCGAATTGAAAACCTAAGAATATAAAACCAACGATAAAGAGAATAATGTTCAAGATAATCATGATCATTCCTAGTGAAAGATCAGGAATGACTTTATTCAGTACAATTGAAGCACCACTTACTCCTCCTGTGGCAAGATCGTTTGGCGATAGGAAAAAATGTACGTTGATGGCTACCCCGAGCGCACCTAAGTTCATTAATAGAAAAGACCATACTTTTTTCAGCATCAGAAAGCCTCCTTTTTATGTGGGAATAAGTTAGAATTTGTCGAACAAAATTGTAGTACAATCGGGATTATAGAGCCCATAAATACGTTTGTAAACAGCTTTGAGTGTAAAAATATATTTTATTTTTTGTAAGCGATTGAACGTAGAATTTTCTAATAACTATAAGGGTTGAATCGCTGAAATTTCAGAATTTGATGAACCCTGACACATTAAAAAGAATGAAGGTGTCATTTGCAGATAAGGTTTCCGTTAGTCTTTTTGCCGCAAGGGCCTCTCTCCTTCCCTTTAATCACTAATCAAACATAAAAAAATCATCATCCGTTGGGATGATGATTTTTCAAAGATTTCTATTTTGGTAAGGTGACGGTAACCGTTGTACCGGTCCCTTTTTGACTTTCGTATGATATTTCTCCATTCAGGTCTGAGACAATTTTCTTTGTGACCATCACTCCTAGACCGGTTCCTTTTTCTTTGGTTGTAAAGAAAGGTTCACCAATTTTGGCAAGCTCTTGTGGTGTTAATCCAGGTCCATTGTCTCTAACGGAAAGCGTTAGGTTAGAGCTGGACATCTGTATGCTTACACGAACCTCTCCTCCTAGATCCACAGCGTCGATGGCATTTTTGACAAGGTTGATAAGAATTTGATTCAACCGCTTCGGTTCTGTTTCGAATTTGTCTTGTATAGGATCACAATCAAAAAGAAGGTAGATTTGCTTTTCGTTCGCTTCTGGTTCCAACAGCCGCAATACATAGGAAACCAGTTGTTCAGGATCTACCTGTTCAAGCTGAATAGAGGATTTCGGCTTGGACAACATCATGAAGTCCTGGACGATGGCTTCGATGCGATTGACTTCGTCGAGAATAATTTCCTGATAGTTATCCCTCAACTCAGGATTAGCTGCCCCAATCTGGAGAAATCCTTTAATCGCGGTCAAAGGGTTTTTAATTTCATGTGCAATACCGGCCGACATTTGCGTGATCGTGGACAGCTGCTGGGATTTCTCTTTAAGTTCTAACATCTCTTTGTATTCCGTAACATCCTCATGAATACCAAGAACATAAGAATTTCCATAATACTCAACAGGAAAACCTTTCGTACGAATCCATTTCGATTCTTCTTTAGGACCTGAAAGACGATATTCTACTTCACTTTCTTTCTTTGCCATTTCGTCTAGAGCTGTTCTTAAAGAAGCGCGGTCTGATTCATGAACTTTTTCCATCAATGAATTCGGATCCAGAAAAGCTTCCCGTCTGGATATTCCGAACATTTCCTGAAAAGCAGGACTGACATAGTGCAGTTCTTTAAAGTCCGGCTGGCTGATCCAGAAGACATCTTTAATATTATTTGCAAGTAATGCAAACCTTTCTTCTGACGCCCTCAACGCTTTTAATTGATTCTTGTACTCTGTTATGTCCTGAAGGAAGACAGTGATCCCCATTTCGGTAGGATGAACTGTAACCTGGACATCTGTATTGGTTTTCTTAAGATATCCTTCAAATTCCACCGTCTCTTGTGTCTCCATGGACCTTAAATACTGTTGAAAGAAATGATAATGTTCACGAATCGGAAAGATATCCCACAACTTCTTAAAATAGTTTTGTAAGAAAGGGACCTCTGTCATCTCTTCCATTTTTGGATTGGCATACGTGACTTCCCAGTTGTGATTGATCAATGCCAGTCCGTGTGGGAATTTATCGACAAGGTGCATCATTCGATTTTTCATAGGGGAAGACTCGGTTCCAAACATGTGTATCATATTACGATGGTGTTGATAACCGATAGATTGGTTCAATGACAAAGGGGCTTCTTTTTGCTTATTCGAAGAGAGAGTCATGGGAACAGGACCATCGTTCAGGCCCTTTATACTTTTCAAGGAAAAAGCAATCTGACCATTCGTCAGATGAACCATTTTGCATTGATATTTATACTTGTTGATATCTGTCAACTGGACAGACGATTCCCTATTACCATCTGTCAGGAGATTATGCAAAACCTGTTGAAGGCGTTGCTGTCCTGTGTGACCAAAACTACGGATCCACTGAGAGAACGACATGTCCGACTCTTGCAGTTGAAGTGTTCCTTGCATCTGCTGATTAAGCGTAACCGTTTGTAGACGCAAATCCAGTAAACATGCAGGTGTACCATTCAAACTTAGAACATCCAAAATTTCGCCGCTATGCACTTGGTCAGAATACCTCTCTCTAATTACCAATATTAAGACCTCTTTCCTTTTAGCCGTTCAATATTTTCCAGTACGGTTATCATTATAACGCAAGCCTGAACAATTTTGAATATTTTCAAAACAATTCACCCATTATTTTTCTATTTACTACAAATTATGAGACAGAAGACAAGTTTATGACTATTTTCTTGTTTGTTTTCACCCTTCAATACTTCTCCAGAGCGTTAAGGAAGCATAACTCAAATAAGGCTCCCATTCTTTACTCCACTGCTCCATTTGCTCGTATGTCGGCTTAGTTTCCAAATCGAAATAAAACTTCAGAGCATTTTGAATACCAATATCGGCTTTTGGAAAAAGGTTCGGTCGACCAACACCGAACATCATCCAGTTTTCTGCTGTCCAAGGCCCGATCCCTCTAACCTTAACCAGTTGCTTCATAATCTCCTCATCTGATTCATTCGCCAATGCTTCCAAATGCAGCTTCCCATCCACAATCAAACGCGATGTATCAATAACATATTCTGCTTTACGCTGACTGAATTGCAATTCTCTCAACGTTTCATAAGGGGTATCGGCTACAGTTTCAGGATCTGGGTAAAACCATACCCCGTCCTTTTTTGTCCCAAGCGTTTCCACGAAACGAGTACTCAACGTATAAGCGAATTTCATATTCAACTGCTGGTGGATGATGACTTTCATCAAACAATCATAGAGATGAAAATCTTTCACAATCGGTGTACCTGGATGTGCTTGAAACATTGTTTTTAAATTTGTATCTAAGAAGTGGTGATGCACTTTTTCTATATCTATATTCCATTGAAATAAATCAGATATGTGGGAGAGCAACGCTTTTTTATCTTCCTCACTGTCACTCGACACTTCAAAAGAAGGATCAGCGGTTGTGCCGAGTCCCTGGACACGGACAATGTGATGGTTTCCTCCTAGCTTCACTGGAACATCCACCCAACGCTCTTCTCGGTTTAGACGTGTTAGAGGATCAAACGCCCACCGAAGCAATGTGTAATCAAAATCATAAAAAGTGTTTGCTTTAAACTTTTCTTTCCACAAACTGTTTTTCCTCCCTTTTGTCGGACGATTTGTTTATAATTTGTTAAGAATGGGAACTATGCCCTAATATCCTCTTTTACTCATTTCCATCTTCATTCCTTTTCAAACATTGTTCTACATCCACATACATATGTCCACCCTCAATGTTTCCTTTAACTTTTCAGTGTTCATTCAATTTCATATATGCTCCCGATTGTGGAAGACTCAGTTTCGAGATGTTTGTTGTGTGGATAGGGGCTGCGGGGAATGGCTCACTTTCCGCGGGAGCGCAAGGAGCACATACCACGCATCCTTAAAGGAACTTGCCTAGTTGAAATAATGAATGACCATTCCTGGCCATGGATACGGGGTCAGGGAAACGACGATTTGCAGTGCTTTGAATCAGTCAGTAGAAAAACACACACGTTCGTGTCTCTATTCGTTTTTCATGCGGACGTTTCCCAGACCCTGTTCCCACGCCTTATTCGTGCAGGATCCATGGTTAAAACGACTCTATAATGGCGTGAGTGAACAGGTCTTTATTACAGAGCTCGGCAGGTTACTATTAG